>RFPQ01000013.1 GCA_009926035.1 Betaproteobacteria bacterium | reverse complement strand
CCGGAGCTTTATTACCTCTATTACATGCGATTCAAGATAATATAGGTTATGTGCCAGAATCAGCTTATCCTTTGATCTCAAAAGCTTTGAGTTTATCTGTGGCTGAGGTTCATGGTGTTGTCACTTTTTATCATCATTTTAGAACACATCAACCTGGCCGCCATATTTTACAAATTTGTCGCGCAGAGTCATGTCAAGCTATGGGAAGCGAAGCGCTTGAAACTCATATTAAAAAGAGGCTTGGCGTTGAATTTCATGAAACCACCCCTGATGGCGCTTTCACTTTAGAGCCTATTTACTGTTTAGGAAATTGTGCATGCTCTCCAAGTGTGATGATTGATGAAGAAGTTTACGGACGCGTAGACAACAAAAAAATAGATCAACTGATTTCAAATTTAAAGAATGCGTCATGAGTATTAAAATTTTTGTTCCTATCGATTCAACAGCTTTATCTCTTGGCGCCAATGAAGTTGCAAATGCAATTTCAAAAGAAGCGAAGGCTAAAAAACTAGATATTCAAATCAATCGTAATAGTTCGCGCGGATTATTTTGGTTAGAAACTTTAGTTGAAGTAGAAACGCCTCAAGGCCGCATAGGTTTTGGCCCTATTAATCCAAGCGATGTGAAGTCTTTATTTGATGCAGATTTTATAAATGGGGGTAAGCATCCTCTTGCACTGGGCGTTGTTGCAGATATCGATTGGCTAAAAAAACAAGAGCGCTTAACTTTTGCACGTATGGGCATTACCGAGCCTACCAATATTGATCAGTACACGGCGCATGATGGATTCCAAGGCTTAAAAAATGCATTGAATTTAAAACCTGAAGCGATTGTGGAAACCGTTACAGCTTCTGGCCTGCGAGGTCGAGGAGGCGCAGCTTTTCCTACGGGGATTAAATGGAAAACGGTATTGGATACCAAAGCTACACAAAAATATATTGTATGTAATGCAGACGAAGGCGATTCGGGTACTTATTCAGATCGCATGATTATGGAAGGCGACCCTTTTGTTTTGATTGAGGGCATGATTATCGCCGGCCTTGCTGTAGGTGCCACACAAGGATATATCTATTTACGATCCGAATATCCCCACGCACTAAAAACTTTAAATGAAGCCATTCACCAAGCGACAAAAGCTGGTTATCTCGGCGAAGATATTTTGAAGTCAGGCAAAGTTTTTCATTTGGAAGTAAGACGTGCAGCAGGGGCGTATATTTGCGGTGAAGAAACTTCGCTGTTAGAGAGCTTAGAAGGCAAGAGAGGATTGGTGCGATTTAAACCACCACTTCCCGCGATCGAAGGTTTATTTGGTAAACCTACAGTGGTAAACAATGTGATTTCATTAGCAACTGTACCTATTATTTTGGCTAAAGGTGCTAAGTATTATCAAGACTTTGGCATGGGTAAATCACGAGGCACTCTTCCTATTCAGCTGGCAGGAAATTTAAAGCGCACGGGTCTTGTTGAGAAGGCCTTTGGTATTACTTTAAGAGAGCTTCTTTACGATTTTGGCGGAGGTTCTTTATCAGGCAAACCGATTAAGGCCGTTCAAGTAGGCGGGCCTTTAGGTGCTTATTTACCTGAGTCACAATTTGATACTCCACTCGATTATGAAAAATTTTCCGAAATCTGGGCGGTCCTAGGTCACGGTGGTATTGTGGCATTTGATGAGACAGTCAATATGGCAAAGATGGCGCGCTATGCATTTGATTTTTGTGCGATTGAATCTTGCGGAAAATGTACACCTTGTCGCATTGGTTCGACGCGAGGTGTTGAAGTGATAGATCATATTATGCAGGGTCATGATATTAAGAAACATGTAGCATTAATTAGAGATCTTTCAGATACCATGTTAAATGGTTCTTTATGTGCCTTAGGTGGCATGACGCCATTCCCCGTTTTGAGCGCTTTAAATCATTTCCCTAAAGACTTTGGGGTTGATGCAAAAGAGCCCAAGGCATAGACTAATACGTTGATTTAGTGATTTATTTCGAGAAAACATATGGATGATGTAAAAGATTTTGGAACACCAAAAAGAACTTCAGACAAGACAATCAATTTAACAATTGATGGCGTATCTGTTTCTGTGCCTGAAGGTACATCCATTATGCATGCCGCATCTTTATCAGGCGTTACTGTGCCTAAATTATGTGCTACAGATAGTTTGGAGCCCTTTGGTTCATGCCGTCTTTGCCTCGTTGAAATTGAAGGTCGTCGCGGGTATCCAGCTTCATGTACAACGCCTGTAGCAGAAGGCATTAAAGTACACACACAAACACCAAAACTTGCTGATATTAGGCGGGGCGTGATGGAGCTTTATATTTCTGATCATCCTCTCGATTGTTTAACCTGTGCAACGAATGGCGACTGCGAATTACAAGATATGGCAGGCGCTGTAGGTCTTCGAGATGTGCGTTATGGTTATGAGGGTGAAAATCATTTAAAGAGTGTGAAAGATACTTCAAATCCTTATTTTACTTTTGACCCTTCAAAGTGCATTGTATGTTCAAGATGTGTCAGAGCCTGTGAAGAAATACAAGGTACTTTTGCGCTGACAATTCAAGGTCGTGGGTTTGATTCTAAAGTATCAGCAGGTAATAAAGATTTTAAAGATTCAGAATGTGTGTCATGTGGTGCATGCGTGCAGGCTTGCCCTACTGCTACCTTGATTGAAAATACGATTATTGAAGCAGGCGTTCCCGAACATAGTGTCACAACGACTTGTGCGTATTGTGGTGTTGGTTGTTCATTCCATGCGGAAATGAAAGGCGAAGAAGTCGTTCGCATGACACCTAATAAAGATGGTGGGGCTAATCATGGGCACTCTTGTGTGAAGGGAAGATTTGCTTGGGGCTACGCTACACATAAAGATCGCATTACGACACCTATGATTCGTAAAAGCATTCATGACCCTTGGGAAAAAGTAACTTGGGATGTCGCGATTAATTATGCTGCAAGTGAGATTAAGCGCATTCAAAAAAAATACGGTCGTGATTCAGTGGGTGCAATTTCATCTTCACGTTGTACGAATGAAGAAGTGTATGTCGTACAAAAATTAGTGCGTGCAGCATTAGGTAACAATAATGTGGACACTTGCGCGCGCGTATGTCATTCACCGACAGGATATGGACTTAAACAAACATTAGGTGAGTCAGCAGGCACACAAAATTTTGATTCAGTGATGCATGCAGATGTGATTGTCGTTATCGGTGCGAATCCTACAGATGGCCATCCTGTATTTGCATCTCAAATGAAAAGACGTTTAAGAGATGGTGCGAAACTCATTATTGTAGATCCGCGCGCAATTGATCTTGTCGACAACTCGCCTCATATCAGGGCTGATTATCACTTAAAACTTAAACCTGGTTCTAATGTAGCTATGGTGAATGCATTAGCACATACGATCGTCACAGAAAATCTTATGGACGAATCTTTCGTTAAAGCACGATGTGAAGACGAAGCCTTTAAAGTATGGAAAGATTTTATTGTGAAATCCGAAAATTCCCCTGAAGCAATGAGTGCATTTACAGGTGTGGATGCGAAAGAAGTAAGAGCTGCCGCAAGACTTTATGCAACAGGGGGTAATGCTGCGATCTATTATGGATTGGGTGTGACAGAGCATAGCCAAGGCTCAACCATGGTCATGGGGATTGCAAATCTTGCGATGCTCACAGGAAATATTGGTCGAGAAGGTGTTGGGGTTAATCCTCTACGAGGACAAAATAACGTACAAGGCTCTTGTGATATGGGATCCTTCCCACATGAATTCACTGGATATCGACATGTATCTGATAAAGCGACCTTAGCTTTATTCGAAAAAGCATGGGATGTGAAATTACAAAATGAACCCGGTTTAAGAATTCCAAATATGTTAGATGTTGCGATCGATGGACAATTTAAAGCGCTCTATTGTGAAGGTGAAGATATTGCCCAATCAGATCCAAACACTCAGCACGTGACACATGCATTAGAGTCGATGGAGTGTGTGATCGTACAAGATTTATTTTTAAATGAAACTGCGATGTATGCGCATGTGTTCTTACCAGGCTCTTCATTCTTAGAAAAGAATGGCACATTTACGAATGCAGAACGACGTATTTCGAGAGTAAGAAAAGTGATGTCGCCTAAGAATGGTTATGAAGATTGGGAAATCACACAGATGCTTAGCAATGCATTAGGTTACAAAATGGAATACAAGCATGCCTCAGATATCATGGATGAGATTGCAAAGCTTACCCCCACATTTTCAGGGGTGAGTTATCAGAAGCTAGATGAATTAGGAAGTATTCAATGGCCTTGTAACGAAGAGCATCCTCTGGGAACGCCTACCATGCATATCGATGAATTCGTGCGTGGCAAAGGTAAATTTATTATTACTGAGTATGTGCCTACTTCTGAAAAAGTGACACAGAAATTCCCACTTATTTTAACGACAGGCAGAATACTGTCTCAATACAATGTGGGCGCGCAAACAAGAAGAACAAAAAATGTCGCATGGCATGAAGAGGATGTGGTTGAGATTCATCCGCATGACGCCGAAGAAAGAGGTATTCAATCGGGCGATTGGGTGGGTATTGTAAGTCGAGCAGGAGAAACTGTATTAAGAGCTCATATTACAGAGCGTGTTCAGCCTGGCGTGATCTATACGACATTCCATCATCCCGAATCAGGCGCCAATGTTATTACCACAGACAATTCAGATTGGGCTACAAACTGCCCTGAATTTAAAGTGACAGCGGTGCAAGTCAGCAAGGTGACACAATTGTCTGATTGGCAGAAACAATATCAATATTTCAGTGAAGAGCAAATTGAATTTGCAGGTAAATCTAACGTATTAAAAATTCATTAGATTTAATCAGTGGCACAAAATCTTTTTATTGATACAGAGCATAGCTTTAAGACTTATGAAGTTTTAAAAAGCCAAGCAAATAAGATCGAAAAAGATGATATTGCAGAAGAAGTGCCTATTGCATTTGTCTATAACGGCATTTCCCATGCTGTCATGCTAGCCTCTCCCTCAGACCTTGAAGACTTTGCCTTAGGCTTTTCAATTTCAGAAGGTATTATAGAAAATAAAAGTGATGTTTATGGGATTGAAATTATTCATCAAACTAATGGTGTCGAACTTCAAATTGATATTGCGTCAGCGCGTTTTCAATCACTCAAAGATAAGCGAAGAAATTTGCTTGGCCGAACAGGTTGTGGTTTATGCGGCGCTGAAAATTTAGATCAAGCATTAAGATTGCCAGAAAAAAAGATAGATCAACTTTTAAGGATTAAAGAGAGTGCGATAATTAAAGCGCTCGAGACAATTCATACTTCACAAACATTGCAAAAGAGGACAGGTGCAACTCATGCATGCGCATGGGCTAATCAAGAAGGTGAGATTCAAATTGTGCGTGAAGATGTGGGTCGACATAATGCCTTAGATAAATTGATTGGCGTACTTAAATCAAAAGATATCAGCGATCAAGGTTTTGTGATCACAACTAGTCGTGCAAGTTATGAGATGGTCCAAAAAACAGTGATGCTAGGTGCTTCGATGTTGATCGCTATATCAGCACCCACGGGACTTGCCATACGATCTGCGTTAAAATATGGTATATGTTTGGTTGGCTTCGCAAGAACCCCTCATTATGTAATTTATACTTATGCTGAAAGAGTTACAAAAAATTAATTATGAATATTGATCAACTTGTTACCATGGCTAATCAGATCGGCTTTTTTTTTAAATCCTATCCGGATCAAGAAAAAGCCAAAGAAGAGATTGCAAATCATTTAAAGAAATTCTGGGCGCCACCTATGCGTAATCAAATTAAAGAACACGTTGTAAAAGATGCGGGTAAAGGTATAGAGGTGATTGTGATCGATGCGATCAAAAAGTATCTTTGAGTTTTTATTCTTTATAGAATAGTTTGTAATTATTTTTATCGCCAGGTTGTTTTCCACTCCAAACTAATTTCCAATTTTCACTCATCGGTGGAAGATCTTTTTTGTGTAATTGATACACAAGTAAGTAATGACAATTACTTCGGTCACCTTCTCTGGTGGCTTTGATATTTAAATAATAATCAATCAAATCAATTTGTGCGTCATTTATGTTGTGTGTGGTAAGACAAGATTTATCTTGGATGACTTTTTCCATAGATAAAAAGAGTGGACTAAAGTCTTTTTTGTGATTAATCCATGGAAGCCATAAAGCCATCAGAAGAGCCCAGCTCATTGTGAGACCAATTGACCAATTGGTTGTACATGAGCGATTTGTAATCCTTGTTTTAATCATAGAGAAAATCCAAATCAATGTCAGTAGAATTGCAATGATTAAAATAAAGATATTGAAATGAGATTCATTCGTTTGTGCTAAAAATTGCATACGTTCATAGGTTTTTTGTGGGTAGCCTGTGAGCATTGCATTCCATCCAAGCCAAATAAGAAAGAGGAGGGTTGAAAATAAAATAATGCCAAACCAGTTCAATGCACTCGCAGCACCCCTTCTTAAAGTCTCAACACTTCCTGCCGCAATAGTGGATAGCGGAATCAGAAACGGCATCAAGAGTGCCTGATTTGTTTTTGCATAAGAAGCTGTGATGATAAATGTAGATATAAAAAAAATAATGGATAATTGAAATTTAGCTTGTGACCACATTTGATGTTTGAATTTCCACAAACCCCAAATGGCTAAAGGAAGAGCTGGCCAAGCAAACCAGGAAAGATTTTTGATATAAAAAATATAATTTTGTGTTTGAAATAAATGGAAGCTATTTATCCATTTCATAAATATGTCGTGATGGTACCACCAGAGAAGTGTTGGCCATATGGTTAAAAAAGGTAAGCTCACGAGCAGACTTAAGCTCAAAACAAGACCATAACGTCTTGTTCGCCATATTTCAAAACATACTGGTAGAAGAAGCGCTGAAAAAATGAGGACAAGAAGTGGTACGACACCTCCTGATAAAAAGCTTAATCCTAAACCCGCTCCTAAAAGTATGGCCGATCTGAAAGGACGTCTTTTGGAAAGAGCCAATCCATAAAAGCCCATGGTGAGACCTGTTAATGTTGCAATACCAGGCATTAATGTATGTACATTAAAGATGAGGCCGACAGAACCTATAAAAATAAGTGCTGCTTGTCTTCCAAAACCGATACCCCATAATTCTCGATTCACCATACCGACCATTAAAATAGTAAGCCCCATCCATAAAGCATTGATGAGGCGGCTGGCATCATGGAGAGATATTAAGGGTATGAAAAGTTTACCAAGGATAGCCCCAGTCCAATAGTAAAAAGGGGGATGGGTAAGCGAATCCTCACTTGCTGCGAGAGGTGCTAATATATGACCATTCAATACAGCATGAATCGCACTAATACTTTGAGTTTCATAGCCTTTCCATGGCGCATGACCAAAAAGTCCTGCAAATACCCAGATCAAACATAACACAACGAAAGAATGAATTTTGGCCCGCTCGCCCAATCGGCTGCGGGGAGTAGCCATATTATCTTGCCAATCATGTTCGAGTTGAAATCGCATAATTTATAAAAAAAAAGGCAGCCTATGCTGCCTTTTGATATAAGAATGAATCCTTACATGCCATATTTTTGTTTGAATTTCTCAACACGGCCTGCAGTGTCTAAAATCTTTTGTTTGCCTGTATAGAAAGGATGACATTGTGAGCAAACTTCAATGTTCATATCACGTCCAACAGTTGAATGTGTCTTGAATTTATTACCACAGCTACATGTGATATTGATTTCAGGGTAATTTGGGTGTGTATCAGCTTTCATAATTTTTCCAACTTTCGTTCAATAGATGCGCATTATCAATGATTTAGGACTAAAAATCAATCAATTTTACGCCTTAACCTCTTCGCATACTGTCAAAGAAGTCATTGTTATTTTTAGTGGCTTTAATCTTATCCAATAAGAATTCCATCGCCTCCAAGTCATCCATTGGATGTAGAAGTTTTCTAAGTACCCAGATTTTCTGTAAATTATCTTTAGGAATAAGTAGTTCTTCCTTACGGGTGCCTGATTTATTCACATTAATTGCAGGGTAGAGTCGTTTTTCAGCCATTTTACGATCTAAGTGAATTTCCATATTACCCGTACCCTTAAATTCTTCGTAAATCACATCATCCATACGAGAGCCTGTATCAATAAGGGCAGTGGCTAAGATGGTGAGTGAGCCGCCTTCTTCAATATTACGTGCTGCACCAAAGAAACGTTTTGGTTTTTGAAGCGCATTAGCATCGACACCGCCCGTGAGCACCTTACCAGATGAGGGAATAACTGTGTTGTAAGCTCTCGCTAACCTTGTAATAGAATCTAAAAGAATAACCACATCTTTTTTATGCTCAACAAGACGCTTCGCTTTTTCAAGTACCATTTCAGCGACTTGAACGTGACGTGTTGCTGGCTCATCAAATGTAGATGCAACAACTTCACCTTTCACAGACCTTGTCATTTCAGTCACTTCTTCTGGTCTTTCGTCAATCAGAAGCACAATCAAAGAAACATCAGGATGATTCGCAGTAATCGCATGCGCAATATTTTGCATCATGACAGTCTTACCGCTCTTGGGGCTCGCTACAATCAAACCGCGTTGGCCTTTTCCAATAGGTGCGATCATATCGATCACACGGCTTGTAATATTTTCTTCGCCATTGATATCTCTTTCTAGTGTAAGAGGTATGGTTGGGAAAAGAGGAGTTAAGTTTTCAAAGAGAATTTTGTGTTTTGTATTTTCTGGCGCTTCGTTATTTACCTGATCAACTTTGACCAGTGCAAAGTAACGCTCACCATCCTTAGGTGTTCTAATTTCACCTTGAATTGTGTCGCCTGTATGAAGATTGAAGCGGCGAATTTGTGAGGGTGATACATAAATATCATCAGGACCTGCTAGGTATGAAGTATCTGGTGATCTTAAGAATCCAAAGCCATCTTGAAGCACCTCTAAAGTCCCGTCTCCAAAAATACTGTCCCCTTTTTTTGCTTTATTTTTTAAGATCGCGAAGATCAAATCTTGCTTTCTCATACGGCTCGCATTTTCGATTTCGTCCGTGATCGCCATTTCAACGAGTTGTGCAATGGGGAGGTGTTTTAATTCAGATAAATGCATGTTTGGGGTTTTCCGATTAGTGTTACGTTGAGGGATTTTTATGGAGGGGTATTAGCTTTAGATGTTACTATCGATAAATGTGGTTAATTGGGATTTTGATAAGGCACCAACTTTAGTCGCTTCGACATTACCATTTTTAAAAATCATTAGAGTAGGAATGCCTCTTATGCCAAACTTAGCTGGTGTTTGAGCATTCTCATCAATATTCAGTTTAGCAATCTTTAATTTGCCGTCGTAGTCTTTACATATTTCATCAAGGATTGGCGCAATCATTTTGCAAGGCCCACACCATTCTGCCCAATAGTCGACAAGAACAGGCATGGTAGATTGAAGCACTTCGGTTTCGAATGTTGCATCTGATAAATGGATAATATTTTTACTCATGATGACCTCTAATGAATTAAATCTGTAATTAAGCTAGCTAATGTTGCGGGCAATTTGTTTTGGGATTTAGAACTAACTTGAGTGTTTTGAAAAGCTATGAAAATCATTATAGCAACATCTTCAATTAAATCAAATAAGACCTAAGACCCCTATTCGCTGGGGTCTTAAGCCTTTTAATAGTTGTTTATTTTCAATAAGTTAAGTTACAAGACTGATTGATTTATTTCTTGATGTATTCAAATAATTTAACGACTTTAGTGACTTTATTTGTATTTTTGGCAATGTTTTCAGCCTCTTCAGCTTCCTTCTCGGTCAAGATCCCCATGAGATAAACTACTTTATTTTCCGTGATAACTTTGACATGGAAAGGTGAGACTTTGTTTTCTTTAAAGAAACGTGCCTTCACACTAGAGGTAATTAGTGCATCCTCTGCGCGAGCGGAAATAGAAGCAATGGGATCCAGCGTTAATTCGTTAGTTACAGATTTTACATTCGTGATTTCTTTCACTTTATTTTCGATCTTTGTTTTAACTTCTTGATTTTGTACTTGCCCAACGATGAGAACATGGCCGTTATAACTTATAACACTTGAACTAACTTCTTCTTTAAAGTTTTGTATTGCACCAAACGCTTTTAATTCAATCGTTGTATCTTCTGTAATAATCCCTGGGGTTCTTCGATCCGCAGCTGTATCAATACCTATAGCGCCCCCACCAATAATCGCAGCAGGGCAGCCAAAGAGTTGCAATAAGATAAATGAGATAAAAAGTAATTTGATAAATTTAAGCATGTTTTCCTTTAAACTTTTATTAACATAGTATTTATATGTGACAAAATGATTATATCTCTTTTAAAGAGATCTTGAGTGAGAGACTTAAAACGACTTTTTAAGTGTTTTAAAGATAACCGGGCCGTTAATGATGAGTGGAAAATTTTATGTAGTAGCGACCCCTATAGGCAATTTAAATGACATCACCTATAGAGCGCTTGAAACCTTCAAATTAGTAGATCTCATTGCCTCCGAAGATACAAGACATACCCAAGGACTTTTATCTCATTTCTCAATTGAAAAAAAACAATTTGCAGTACATCAACATAATGAAAAAGCGTCTGCACAAAAAATTATTGAGTACTTAAAGGATGGAAAACATATTGCATTAGTCTCAGATGCGGGGACTCCCAATATCAGTGATCCTGGCGGTATTATTGTGAAAGAGGTTGCGGCAGCTGGTTTTGAAATTATTCCGATTCCAGGCGTTTCTGCGGTAACAACAGCTTATTCTGTTTCAGGGATGGAGCATACAAGCTTTCATTTTTATGGGTTTTTACCGACCACTAGCAGCCAAAGAATGAAAGTCTTTGAAAATCTTCAGGCGCAGTCATGCCCTATAATTTTTTATGAGGCACCCCACCGTATCATTAAAACTTTAAATGATATGGCTGAGTTTTTTGGTAATCGACATGAAATTGTTGTGGCGCGTGAACTTACTAAAACATTTGAAAATATTTATCGAGGTGAAATTTCAAAAGTTAGAGAAACGATTGAAAGCGATAGCAATTTTCAAAAGGGTGAGTTTGTGATTCTGGTTTCTCCCATTCATCATGAAAAAAAAGGATTATTGACCGAAGATCAGCATAGAATATTAAAAATATTACTCAATCATATGCCCACCAATGCGGCAGTGAAGTTAGGTGTCGAAATATTAAACATCAACAAAAATTATCTATATGACGAAGCTTTAAAAATAAAAAAAGATGACTAAAACTTTAACGATTACAAGCCCTGATGATTTTCATGTGCATTTAAGAGATGACGCGCTCATGTCGTCAGTGGCGCCTTATACTGCAAAGCAATTTAAAAGGGCGCTTGTGATGCCGAATTTAAAGCCGCCTATCACGACAGTAGACCAAGCGATTCAATATGAATCTAGAATTAAAAAAGCTTTAAAAAGTGATAGTCATTTTCAACCATTGATGACTTTATATCTCACAGATAAAACTTCACTTGATGAAATTAAAAAAATTCCTGAGTATAAACAAATTGTAGGTATTAAATATTATCCAGCAGGCGCTACAACAAATTCAGATGGGGGTGTCAGAAATATTGATGATCGTTACAATGTTTTTGAGCTCATGGAAAAATTAGATGTAGCCCTTTTGTTACATGGTGAAGTAGTAGATCCAGGAATTGATATTTTTGATCGAGAAAAAGTATTTATTGAACAACATTTATTAAAAATACATAAAACATTTCCCAATTTGCGAATTGTGTTGGAACACATCACTACAAAAGATGCCACTGATTTTATTTTAAGTGGCTCAAAAAAAGTAGCGGCTACGATTACACCACAACATCTCTTATTGAATAGAAATCATATGTTTGTAGGAGGCATCAATCCACATCATTACTGTCTACCTGTTTTAAAAAGAGAAGTGCATCGACAAGCGCTTTTAAGTGCAGTTTCATCAGGCAATGCAAAATTCTTTTTAGGTACCGATAGTGCGCCTCACTTACAATCGACAAAAGAAAATGCCTGTGGTTGTGCAGGTATTTTTTCTGCAGCAAGTGCTGTTGAGTTCTATGCCACAGTGTTTGATGAGCTCAATGCGCTAGATAAATTAGAAGGCTTTGCAAGTTTTTACGGCGCTGATTTTTACGGATTAGAAAGAAATAAATCATCAATCAATTTAATCAAAGAAGATTGGGTTGTGCCTGAAAAAATTACCGTAGGTGATGAAGCAATTATTCCGCTATATGCTGGAAGAAAAATTCCCTGGCGATTAATATAGTTTTTTATT
>RFPQ01000120.1 GCA_009926035.1 Betaproteobacteria bacterium | reverse complement strand
CAAGGTCGTGGTGGATGGCAATCATCCATGGGCGGGCCAACGTGTCATTTTTAAAGCGACGATTAAAGATGTGCGCTCAGCCAACCAAGAAGAGGTTTCTCATCAGCACGTTCATGGCGCTGGTGGTCATCACCATTAAAGGACTCATCATTAAGCTTGAATTTTTTAAAAAATATGTCATATTAAGGTTGTAAGTAATATTGTTATTAACCACTTTAAAAGGAGTTTTTAATGCAAACTATTTATAAGTTCCTGATTCACGTTTTGATCACAAGCCTTGTCTTCGTTCCATTTAGTCTAAATGCGGCAATGATCTCCACAGATAAAGCCTTTAAGACTGAACAAAACGTTGAAAATAAAAACAAAGTGCTTGAGTTTTTTAACCGTGCTGACGTCGCAGCTAAATTTGAATCCATGGGTGTTCCCCCTCAAATGGCTAAAGAGCGGGTCAATGCAATGACACAAGCAGAAGTTAATCAAGTAGCCAAAAATATTGATTCACTTCCAGCCGCTGGTGATCTTACTATCACGACACTTGGATGGATTGGTATCCTCCTTGCTGTGGGTCTCATTGCTTGGCTTTATAATAAATAAAATTCTTAAATCGTCTCTTCTAAAAGCCTACCTCTGTGTGGGCTTTTTTATTATCCTGACCCTGTTAGGTGGCTGTGCCAATCTTCCTCAAACTGCGGCTATCTTGGAGCGCATACCCTCCGATATTCCATCGCGTGTTGAATTAGAAAATGTGCCTTTTTTTCCTCAGGATGACTACCAATGTGGTCCTGCGGCGCTCGCCACTGTGCTTAACGCCTCAGGCATAAAAATCGAACCTGAAACTTTAGTGAGCCAAGTCTATATCCCATCAAAAAAGGGGAGTCTTCAGATTGAAATGCTCGCATCGATTAGAAGACAGGGTCGCATCGCTTATGAACTTCAACCGCAGCTCATTGATATCCTCAGAGAAATTCACGCAGGTCGGCCTGTTCTGGTCCTTGAAAATTTCAACACAGGTTTTTCAGACACCTGGCACTACGCAGTAGTTGTAGGCTACGATCTTAATCGCAAGGAATTGATCAGCCGATCTGGTATTAATCGACGAGAGACTCTATCGTTTAATAATTTTGAGTATATTTGGAAAGAAGGAGGCTACTGGGCATTAGTAGTATTGTCGCTTGATGAATTACCTGCGACGGTCAATGAAAATTATTATGCTCAGTCCGTGTTAGCCCTTGAACAAAGTGGTCACCTAAAACAAGCAAAAACAGCTTACCAAACCCTGCTTAAGCGCTGGCCCAAAAATCTTATCGGTCAAATAGGTCTTGGAAATACAGCATATGCGCTCGGTGACCTTGCATCTGCAAAATTAGTTTTAACACAAGCAATTCAAAATCACCCAGAGAGCGCTATGGCTCACAACAATCTTGCTCATGTTCTAGCTGATTTAGGAGATATGAAAGAAGCAATCAAGACAGCCGAAAAAGCAATAAGCTTGGGCGGTCCATTTTTAGAGCTTACAAAAGAAACGCTTAATGAAATTCAACTCAAGGAGAAAAATTTAAAACTGCGTCACAAGAAAGAATAAGGTGATGAGTTTTATTTTTTGAGTGCTTGCGGCAAGAAGCTTGAAATTAAGGATTGCATGTCGTCATGAATCTTAGGGGAGGCGACTAAAATATTTCCCGATTCAAGCCATCCTGTTTGGCCAGAGAGGTCAGTCACAATACCTCCAGCTTCTTGGATCAAAAGTCCACCCGCCGCAATATCCCATGGCGATAATCCGATTTCCCAAAAACCATCCAGAGCGCCACTCGCCACGTAAGCTAAATCTAATGCTGCAGAACCAGCTCGGCGAATACCTGTTGTTTTTTGTATCATGGATTTAAACATGTTTAGATAATCATCTAGGTATTTAAAATCACGAAAAGGAAATCCAGTCCCTATGAGTGCATCTTGAAGTTTGTGACATTTGGAAACGCGAATACGTTTATCATTTAAGAAAGCACCACGGCCTTTAGTGGCTGTATATAAATCATTTCGATTAGGCTCGTAAATAACCGCCTGTGTAATTTCTCCTTTATGTTGCAACGCGATCGATACACAGTACTGAGGAAAGCCATGTAAGAAATTTGTGGTGCCATCTAGTGGATCAATAATCCAAATGAAATCACTTTGATAAGATGTTGAACCTGATTCTTCACCTAAGAAGCCATGAGTTGGATACGCATCTTTTAAGGTTTCAATAATCACTCGCTCAGCCGCAACATCGACCTCACTTACAAAGTCGTTAAAGTTTTTGCTTTTAATAGTTAAGGTTCCGATATCTTGAGATGCTCGGTTAATAATGGCACCTGCACGTCTAGCTGCCTTCACTGCAATATTTAACATCGGATGCATAAATGAATTTCTTTCTTTTTTTATAAGAACGTGTCTATTTAAATCTTTGTTTTTTTATAGACTTGATAAAATGCTATTTTACATGAAGGAACTCCATGGTCGCTACTTCAGAAGCACTCGATCGCATTCGTATTATCCTCTGTCAAACAAGTCATCCTGGAAATATTGGTGCTGCTGCACGTGCAATGAAGACGATGGGTATACATAGACTTTATTTGGTCAATCCTAAAAAATTTCCACACCCTGAAGCCACAGCGATGTCTTCAGGTGCAGATGATGTTTTAAAAAATGCATACGTGGTGAGTGATTTAGAAGAAGCACTGAAGGGCGTCAAGCTGGCGATTGGTTTATCTGCGAGACGACGTGAATTGTCACAACCTTATTTGGATGTGCGCGAAGTCTCGCATGAAATGATTCGTGTTGCTAAAACTTCAGATGTTGCTTTTGTGTTTGGAACCGAAATGAGCGGGCTCTCTAATCTTGAAACTCATCAATGCCAGGTATTAAGTTTTATTCATGCCAATCCTGATTACTCCTCTCTTAATTTAGCGCAAGCTGTTCAAGTGGTATGTCATGAATTAAGACAAGCACATGTCTCAACGCAACCCCCTAAACTCTATACAAAAGACTTAAGTCTCTTAGCAGATCACGATAGCCTGATGGGATTCTTATCACATTTAGAAGTCGTGTTAGATGAAATAGAATTTTTAGACAAAGTGCAAGGTGAGAGGCTAATGCAGCGACTTCATATTTTGTTTGCAAGATCACAACTTGAAATCGATGAAGTCAATATTTTGCGTGGCATATTAACGCAAGTACAAAAAAAATTAAAAGCATAAAAAATCTTTTCTATTAACCAAGCAATTTAGTCAAGTTAATTATTTCATGCGATAATTCGATCTATGTTTAAAAAAATTCGAGAAGATATTGCTATTGTCTTTGAGCGCGATCCAGCCGCAAGGTCAACACTTGAAGTTTTAACGACTTACCCTGGTGTGCATGCTTTACTTATTCATCGCCTGTCTCACGCTTTTTGGCAAATTAAATTTTACTGGTT
>RFPQ01000119.1 GCA_009926035.1 Betaproteobacteria bacterium | reverse complement strand
TGAATATAAGATTGAGAGTATTATCCTGTTACCTCAAATGCTCCATAGCATTTTGCATGTCATTCAGCCGAATGATCCTCGTATTCAATCATTAAAGTTTGTGGCACTCGGGGGTGCTAAAACACCTCGATCATTAATTCAAAAAGCTAAAGATCTTGGCTTGCCAATATATGAAGGCTATGGCTTATCTGAATGCAGTTCTGTGGTATCTCTTAATTTACCAGATGCTTATAAAATTGGTTCTGTAGGTCAGCCGCTCAGTAATAGAAAGATAAGAATAGCAGAGGATCATGAAATTGAAATATATATGTCAAAGAAGGTGTATTACCTAGACGAAGTATCAGATGCTGATTCATGGTTTAAGACAGGGGATATTGGACATATTGACGAAGAAGGTTTTCTATTTATTGATGGTAGAAAGAAAAATCTCATTATTACCAGCTATGGAAGAAATATTTCACCTGAATGGCCAGAGAGCCTTTTAATGGAACAAGGCCTCTATAAACAAGTGATGGTCGTAGGAGATGCTCAGCCTTATTTATCAGCTTTAATTTTACCCTCATCTAATACCACTCATGAATCTATTGAATCATCCATCCGCAGTGCCAATAAAGAATTACCAGATTATGCATCGATACTAAATTACATTGTTTTAGATCAGCCGTTTAGTTTTGCAAATGGACAGCTTACAGAAAATGGAAGATTAAAACGTGATGTGATTGTGAACCACTATCAAAAAGAGATTAATCATTTATATGAATCATCTAAGGATTTAACTTTGCTATGAGTTTTTATAATCAATTACAAACAGAAACTAATCAAGATCGAGAAGCGCTTTTTTCTATCCCTATTATTCAAGATGCATTAAGAGGGGCAATTAAGCTCAATCAATACTTAGCGTTTTTAAAAGAAGCTTATCATCATGTTAAACATACAGTGCCTTTATTAAAAGCCTGCAAAAATAACATATCAAATGACTATGAATGGCTTAAAAAGGCTATGGATCATTACGTTGAAGATGAAATGGGACATGAAGAATGGATTCTGAACGATATTAAAGCGGCAGGCGGCAAGCCAGATGAAATACGACATAGCAGCCCTAGTATGTTCACAGAGTTTATGGTGGCCGATGCTTACTATCAGATACATCAGGGTAATCCCATAGGATTTTTAGGTATGGTATTTGTTCTTGAGGGAACGAGTATTGCTATCGCAACAAACGTGGCACAGTCGATACAAAAATCACTTCAATTACCTAACGAAGCATTTACTTATCTTACCTCCCATGGCAGTTTAGATTTAACTCATGTTGAATTTTTCAAATCATTAGTCAATCAATTATCCAAAGAAAGAGATCAGAAAATAGTGATTGAATGTGCAAAAAAATTCTATTTCTTATACGGAAATATATTCAAAAATTTACCGGTATAGCAGGGAGTTATATTTAACATGAGTCAATATTACAAAGTTGTTATTACGGGCGCTTCTGGTGGTATAGGAAGAGAGATTGTTAAGCGCTTAGATAAAAAAGCAGAGTTGATTATTCTTGTAGGATTAACTAAAGATTCCTTAAATGATTTAAAAAAAGAATTGCAAACAAAACGTGTATTCATCATAGAAGGTGATATCAGTGAACTTCATGTTCGCGATCAAATTAAAAGTTTGGCAAAACAAGAAGGTGGTATCAACTTATTAATCAATAATGCAGGGATAAGTGATTACTTCATGTTTGAGGATCAAGATCCTAAAGTTATTATGGATATTCTCGATATCAATCTTAAAGCACCTATGCTTCTTACGCACTCACTTCTGCCTTTACTTAAAAATGAGCCAAAAGCTGAAATAATTAATACAGGCTCTATCTTTGGATATATAGGTTACCCAGGTTTTACAGCTTATTCTGCTAGTAAATTTGGTTTACGGGGTTTTACCCAAGCCCTGAGACGTGAGTTAAGCGACACATCAGTGAATGTAAGATATTTTGCCCCTCGTGCAACTAAAACTAATTTTAATACAAGCAATATTACAGAAATGAATATCGAATTAGGCAATGCAATGGATTCTCCAGAAAAAGTGGCCGACAAATTTATGAATTTTTTATCTCATAATAAGTTTGAAATGAGTATTGGTTTAAAAGAATCGTTTTTTGTATTTATTAATAAAATTTTTCCAAAATTACCCGACATCGCCATTGGTAAGCAGTTACCCATTGTTAAGAAATATCTCAATAAATAAAGGAGCTATGAATGAATTTAATTAAGAAAGTTGCTATTTCTCTATTTGTATCAGGTATGTTTTTACAAAACGCAATTGCCGGTGTTGATGAAGATGTTTTTCAATTAAAAAAGTCATGGGAACATTTGAAGTATAAAACACCCTTAAGTGAACAAGAAAAAGGGTTTGAATCGCTTCTTGCCCAGTCTGAAAAAATTACAGCAAAATATCCAGACAAAGCTGAACCACTTGTCTGGCAAGGTATCATTGAAGGCACATTTGCAGGCGTCCGAAATGGAATCCGTGGTCAATTGGCTGCATTATCATTAGTAAAAGATGCAAAACAACACTTTGAGCAAGCTATTAAAATAGATCCGCACGGTTCTGATGGATCCGCGTTCACAAGTTTGGGTTCACTGTATCATCAAGTGCCACCTTGGCCTATAGCTTATGGTGATAACGACTTAGCCAGAGAAATGTTAGTGAAGGGCTTAGAGATTAATCCAGATGGCATTGATGCGAATTACTTTTATGGTGAATTCCTTTTTAAGAGAGGCGAATTAAATAAAGCAACTGAGGTTCTAAAAAAAGCTTTACTAGCAGCCCCACGTGAAGGAAGAGAAATAGCTGATGAAGGTCGAAAAAAAGAAATTAATGATTTATTAAAAAAAATTTCAGATAAAAAGTAAATAATATTTTTTGCACAATGTTATCAAATAGAAGGTCAGCATAAGATTATATAAAAGAATTAATTTAAATTTCTCAATTGGTCTTGGCCAGCTTTGATCTTCTGCCTAGCTTTTTCTGTCTTTATGGCTTGTTGAGTTCGTTTGACTTGATCCTGCATAGATTTAACCCAAGCTTGATCAGGCGTTAATGGTTTAATCGTTTTAATTTCATACATTCTCATTTCAGTTACCAATTCTTTGCGGTGGTATCGATACATTATTCATTCCATATTGATATTGAGCTAACAATCTTGCATGTATATCGTTATCAGCAAATATGATGGTCTTAATTACTGAGCCTTTAACTTTCACATAAACTTGATAACGATACATACAAGTATTTAGCAAATATTACAGTTGCATGATTAATAAAGTAGGAATACATTTTAATTGTCGTAGAAATTTTACGATGCAAATGCTTTCAACATACACTTGGTGGTTAGTGTCATATCCCACCAAGTGTTAATGTTGAAATAGTGCTTAGTTCTTAAATCTACTTCTTATGTGTGT
>RFPQ01000118.1 GCA_009926035.1 Betaproteobacteria bacterium | reverse complement strand
TAATTTCAGCTGCTAGCAAATCTTCCGGTGTTAGAGGTGCAGGTTTTATTGAAAATAATAATCAAAGGATTATTGTTAATACAGAAGGCCAATCGAAATCACTTGAAGATATCGGAAAAACAGCTGTAATAAACAATAAAAATCAGATTATTTATCTAAAAGATTTGGCTGAAATTAAAGAGGGATCGATTCCAACAATCAGTGCTGCCTCTATTAATGGAGATGAAGGTATATATCTATCAGTTCAAGGTCAGCTAGGCTCAGATACATACAAACTCACTCAACTTATTGAATCTGCTGTAAAAGACATAAAACCATCACTTCTCGAACAAGACATTAAGATTAATCCAGAACTATTTAGGCCCGCAAACTTTATTAATGCATCGATAAAGGGTGTTCGTTTCGATATATTAATCGGCTCTTTGCTTGTCATTCTAGTTTTATTTTTATTTCTATTTAATTTCAGAACAGCATTTATATCAGCTACAGCTATACCCCTTTCATTGCTAACGGCCATTATAGTTTTGAGCTATTTCAATCTTGGATTAAATATTATGGTTTTAAGTGGCCTTGCAATTGCATTGGGTGAAGTGGTTGATGATGCCATTATTGATTCTGAAAATATTTTTAGACGATTAAAAGAAAATATTAAATTAAAAAATCCTTTACCCATAGCAAAAGTTGTTTATGAGGCGTCTATGGAAGTGAGAAGCTCCGTTGTATATGCCACAATGATTGTAGTTACAGTTTTTCTTCCTCTGCTATCTCTAAATGGTGTAGCTGGAAAACTATTTGGGCCACTCGGCGTAGCTTATATTTTTTCAATCTTAGCTTCACTAGTGGTCGCACTTACAGTAACACCTGCGTTATCCTACCTTCTCCTTGGTAAGTTAAATTTCAAATCATCAGAATCCCCAATAATGATTTTCATAAAAAATAAATATATGACTCTATTGTATTTAATTGAAAAAAAGTCAACCGCTATTACATTATTCACCTTAACTTTTATCTTAATTGGATTTTCGCTTATCCCATTATTTAAAACACAGTTCATCCCCCCCCTTCATGAGGGACATTTCATCATGCATATGACATCTCTTCCCGGAACTTCAGAAAAAGAATCGCTACGTATTGGAAACGAAATTAGTAAAAAAATTCGCGACATTCCAGGGGTCAAATCTGTTGCACAATGGGTTGGAAGATCGCCTATGGGTGCAGATACATTTGGAACACATTACAGTGAATTCGAAATAGAACTAAATCCTTCGGATGGGCCAACTCAAGACAAAATTTTAAATCAAATCGAAAATTTAACTCAAAATAATAATTACGTAGGACTTAACTTTGCAATTAATACTTTCTTAACTGAGCGTATTGAAGAGACAATTTCAGGATATTATTCTTCGGTAGTAATTAATATTTTTGGCACTAATCTCGATGCCATTGATCAAGATACGCAAAAAATATCTTCAGCCTTAGCTTCAGTTAAGGGTGTTAAAAATATCAATATTGTATCTCCAGCAGGCACGCCACAAATTACCATTCGTTTTTTATCAGAGAAATTAAGTCAATGGGGTATCCAAAAAACTGATTTGTTGAATGTGATTCGAGCAGCATTTGAGGGTCTTCCTGTTGCTCAAGTTTATGAAGGAAATGCTAAGGTAAATATTTCTGTAATTTTAAATAAAAACTTCCGTGACGATATTACAGATATTCAAAAATTACCTATTATGGCAGCTGATGGAAGGATTGTTCAGCTGGGTCAAATTGCATATATTGCTCAAGAAAACGGAAGATCTAAAATTCTTCATCAAGGTGGTAAACGCATTCAAACAATTACCGCTGATATTGATGAAAGAGATATTAATGATTTTAATAATGATTTAAAAAACAAACTTAGCGCTCTTAAATTGAACCAAGGCAATTATTATGAGGTTACTGGAGAAGCTGAGGCGAATGCAAAATCTCAAGAAGAGCTTATTGTTCATTCAATTATTGCAGGCGCAGGTATTTTATTAATGCTTTATGTTGCTTTTGGAAACCTAAGAAATTTATTACTCACACTTTTTAATCTTCCATTTGCTCTTATTGGTGGGGTGTTCGCTGTAGCATTTAATGCAGGGTGGATTTCTATTGGGTCGCTAATTGGATTCGTGACATTATTTGGTATCACTTTACGGAATTCTATTATGCTGATATCGCACTACCAACATCTCATCGAAGTTGAGGGCTTCACATGGAATTTAGAGACATGCATTAAAGGTGCTTCTGAAAGATTACCTTCAATTTTAATGACAGCTATTGTCACTGCTTTAGGGTTGCTTCCACTTGCGTTAGGCAGTGGTCAGCCAGGAAAAGAGATTGAAGGCCCTATGGCTACCATCATTGTTGGAGGGCTTGTGACATCAACCATATTAAACTTATTAATCTTGCCAAGTATCATGTTACATTTTGGAAAATTTGTAAAAAGAGACTAATTTAGTCTTTTTTAAAAAAGTTAATCCATTTTTGAATATTAGATGCTTTAAATGCAATTTCATCATATTCATTTTTGGAGTTTGACTGAGCAACAATACCTCCACCAGAATAAAAATGAAGTTTATTGTCTTTTCTAATTATGGTTCTAATTGCAATATTAGTATCCATATTATGATTGAAACTAATATAACCAATTGAGCCGCAGTAAATATCGCGCCTATGCGGTTCTAAATCGTTAATAATCTCCATGGATCTTGTTTTAGGTGTGCCAGTAATTGATCCTCCAGGAAAACAATCTTTAAGTAATTTTGTTAATGTGGAATGAGATTTTAATGTTCCTTCAACAATACTTTCTAGATGATGAACATTGCTATACGATTTAAGTTCACAAAGTGCTTTCACATTGATGCTTCCTGGAATGCAATTTTTGCTTAAATCATTACGAAGTAAATCAACAATCATTAAATTTTCTGCACGGTCCTTTTCACTGGTAAGTAATTTTTCAGCATTTTCTTTATCTTTTTGAGGATTACTATCTCTTGGTTCAGTTCCCTTAATTGGCCTAGTTTCGACGCGATTATTATGAGACTGGATGAACCTTTCTGGTGATCCGCATAAAATATCAAAATCTTCAAAATGAAAATAAGCCATAAAAGGAGCACGATTAATTTCTCTTAATTTCTTATACCCAGTCCAACTATCTCCCTCACAAGAGACAATATATTTATTGGAGATATTTATTTGATAGACATCCCCCTCTTTAATGAAAGATAAAATTTTATTTATAATGAGGTCATAAGCCTCAAAATTTAATAGCGATTTAACTGTTGAATTAATTTTAAATGATTGATTATTTGGCTTTACACTTTGTAATTTTTTATTGAGCTTAGTTAAATAATCTTTTGTATCTTTATTTATAAGATGGGATGCAATGCACGCTTTTTTATCTTGATGGTCTACAATCAAAGCCCAGTCATAAAT
>RFPQ01000117.1 GCA_009926035.1 Betaproteobacteria bacterium | reverse complement strand
GTATAATACCTGTCAATCATTAGGTGTCTTTTTTGGTGGTTTATTAGGTGGATTCCTAGCGGATTTTGGTGGCAGTTTTTCAGTGTTTTCGTTTTGTGCCATTTTAATGACGTTATGGGCAAGTTTTGCGTTATCGATGAAAGCTCCACCCACAATCAAAACATTGATGTTTATGATTAAAAATAAATCATTACTCAAAAGCCCTAAACAATTAGCTTTGATAGAGCTTAAATTACAAAAAATGAAAGGTGTGCGTGACGTCATGATCTTGCTTGAAGAGGGCAAGGTGATGCTTAAAGTCAACAAACACGAAACAATTCAAGAAGCATCAATTATTCGGTTATTAGGAGGAAAGCATGGCGTCAGTTAACAAAGTCATTTTAATGGGTAATTTAGGTAAAGATCCTGAAGTACGATTTATGCCGAATGGTGACGCGGTTTGTAATTTCAGTATTGCAACGACAGATAATTGGAAAGATAAAAACGGCGAAAAACAAGAGCGTACAGAATGGCATAACATTGTGATGTATCGAAAGTTAGCTGAGATCGCAGGCGAATATTTAAAAAAAGGTCGTCCTGTATTTATTGAAGGCAGACTTCAAACTCGTAAATGGCAAACCAAAGAAGGCCAAGATCGTTACACCACTGAAATTATTGCAGAGAGCATGCAGATGTTAGGTGGTCGAGATAGTGGTGGCGGATCATCAGGTAGTTCATCAAATGCTCCAAGCCAATCTGCATCACAAGGTAATGATGAATTTAATCAAGCCCCTCAAAGAACAAGTAATGCGGCTCAACCTCCAGCCACAAACTTTGATGACTTTGAAGACGACATTCCTTTTTAATTTTAAATATCGTTTTTTAATTCATGCCTATTTTTGATTTTAAATGTGAAGCTTGTGGATGCTCAAAAGAGTTGCTTCGTAAAATTTCAGATCCGATTACAACTCAATGCCCTGAGTGCCATAAAGAAACTTTTAAAAAACAAGTCTCAGCACCCAGCTTTCAACTCACAGGCTCTGGATGGTATGTCACAGACTTTAAAAATAAATCTAAAGAGGGTTCAGCAAAAGCTGATATAAAAACTGAAACCAAAAAAGATGCGAGTGCATCTTCAACTTCGAACTAATTTTAAATATGTTTAAACGTTATTTTTTGACTGGCTTACTTGTCCTTGTTCCCCTTGCAATCACGATATGGGTCATTACTTCTCTAATCCATTTCTTGGATCAAACACTGATTTGGCTACCATACGATTATCAACCAAAAAATCTTTTTGGATTTGATATTCCTGGATTGGGGGTTGTTTTAACTTTAGCCGTGATTTTAG
The DNA here is from genome assembly GCA_009926035.1 of Betaproteobacteria bacterium. Lineage (GTDB taxonomy): Bacteria > Pseudomonadota > Gammaproteobacteria > Burkholderiales > Methylophilaceae > Methylopumilus. The sequence goes on along the minus strand of RFPQ01000117.1, from coordinate 2,137 downwards.
GTATTGGACTTCTTGCATCTAATTTATTTGGCCGTCAATTTTTAAAGTTATGGGAAGTCATACTCTCCAGACTGCCTTTTGTGAATTCTATTTATTCAAGTATCAAGCAAGTCTCTGATACTTTATTTTCAGAATCAGGTCGTGCTTTTAATAAGGCAGTACTCATTCGCTATCCTGATCGTGATACTTATACGATTGCGTTTTTGACGGGGGAACCCAGTCCCGAAATTGCAAAACATTTAAAAGGTAAGCACGTGAGTGTTTATGTGCCCACAACACCTAACCCCACTTCAGGTTATTTTCTGATGGTCGCTAAAAAAGATATTGTGGAGCTCGATATCAGTGTCGATCAAGCTTTGAAGTACGTGATCTCTATGGGTGTCGTTCCCCCAAAGCAAAAGAAACAAAAAAATTAATTAACCATTTATTAAGAGACTTTAAGAATGATGCGAACGCATTACTGTGGTGATTTAAATAAAACTCATATCGGAGAGACTGTTACTTTATGTGGCTGGGCACACCGTCGACGTGATCACGGTGGCGTCATCTTTATTGACCTTCGAGACCGAGAAGGTATTGCACAAATTGTGATTGATCCTGATACGAAAGATACATTCGCGACAGCAGAATCCATTCGGAATGAATTCGTATTAAAAATCGTATGTAAAGTAAGGGCTCGCCCAGAGGGGACAGTGAATTTAAATATTCCCACAGGTGAAGTCGAAATGCTTGCTTCCAGTATTGAAATTTTAAACCCATCATTAACACCTCCATTTATGCTTGATGACGACTCCATTTCAGAAATGATTCGTCTTGAATACCGTTTTATGGATTTACGTCGTCCGATGATGCAAAACAATCTTCGTCTTCGCTATCGTGTTGCTAAAGTCTTACGTGATTTCTTAGATGAGAACGGATTTATGGAAATTGAAACACCGATGCTGACTCGCAGCACCCCCGAAGGGGCTCGTGATTACTTAGTACCATCTCGAGTTCATGCAGGCGAATTTTTTGCACTTCCTCAATCTCCTCAGTTATTTAAACAGCTTCTCATGGTGTCAGGTTTTGATCGTTATTTTCAAATTACAAAATGTTTCCGCGATGAAGATTTAAGAGCAGATCGTCAGCCTGAATTCACACAAGTGGATATCGAAACTTCATTTATGAATGAAGAAGACATCATGACTATTGTCGAAAAAATGATTCGTGAAATGTTTAAAAAAGTTGCTTCCATTGATTTACCCTCACAATTTCAACGTATGACTTACCTTGAGGCGATGCATAAATACGGCTCTGATAAACCTGATATGCGTGTGACTTTAGAAATCACTGAGTTAACTGATGTGATGAAGGATGTGGATTTTAAAGTCTTTTCAGGGGCAGCAACGATGAAAGGTGGTCGTGTTGCAGCATTGAGAGTTCCGAATGGATCAGCGATTACGCGCTCAGAAATTGATGCTTATACAGAATTTGTCAAAATCTATGGCGCTAAGGGTTTAGCTTATATCAAGATTAACGACATCAATGAATTTAATGAAACAGGTCTTCAAAGCCCTATTGTGAAAAATATTCATGTGAACGCATTAAAAGCAATTATTGAAAAAACGGGTGCACAAAATGGCGATATTATTTTCTTTGGTGCGGATAAAGAAAAAATTGTGAATGAAGCTTTAGGTGCATTACGTCTTAAAGTTGGTCATGAAAAAAATCATGTAGATGGACGAGCATGGGCACCTTTATGGGTAGTCGACTTCCCTATGTTTGAACATGATGAAGAAACAGATCGCTGGGTCGCAATCCACCATCCTTTCACAGCCCCCAAAGATGGTCACGAGGATTTATTAACTTCGGAGCCAGGCAAGTGTTTATCTAAAGCCTATGATATGGTCATCAATGGTTGGGAAGTTGGCGGTGGATCCATTCGTATTCATGAAGAAAAAGTCCAGTCTAAAGTATTTGATGCATTAAAGATTTTCAAGGAAGAAGCTAAAGAAAAATTTGGATTTCTGCTTGATGCCCTCCAATATGGCGCTCCCCCTCATGGCGGCCTAGCATTCGGTCTTGACCGACTTGTGACTTTATTAGCAGGGGCAGAATCAATTCGTGATGTGATCGCGTTCCCTAAAACACAACGGGC
>RFPQ01000116.1 GCA_009926035.1 Betaproteobacteria bacterium | reverse complement strand
CAATCGTATAAGAGGGTTTAAGGTCGGTTTGATTTTTTTTAATTTCACGATCATCAGTAAAGAAATTAGTGTATGGATTTAGTGCGAGATTAAGCATTTCTATGCGATGCTTATTTTCTAAAACGATATTTTTATGAGGCGCTAAACCAGATGGAATAAAAAGCACTTTCGAAAATTTCGCAACATCTTGCCAGGCTTTAGCTAATTTTATATGGCCATAGTGTATTGGATCGAATGCACCTCCTAATACACCAATAAGTTTCAAAGACATTCCTTACTTACGTATATGCCCATTGCCTAATACGATATATTTGAGCGAAGTAAGCCCTTCAAGTCCTACAGGGCCTCTTGCATGTAATTTATTTGTTGAAATACCTATTTCAGCACCTAAGCCATATTCAAAGCCATCAGCAAAACGAGTTGAAGCATTCACCATAACGCTACTTGAATCTACTTCTTTCAGGAATTGCATAGCGCGTTCATAATTTTCAGTGACGATAGCATCTGTATGATGAGAGGAATATTGATTAATATGATGAATTGCATCATCAATATCATCGACAATCTTGCATGAAATAATTGCATCAAGGTATTCAGTATAAAAATCATCTTCACTTGCTGATTTAATACCTTTAACAAGTTTCAAAGTTTCTTTACATCCACGAACCTCAACTTTATGTTGATGAAGCATTTTCACAACTTTAGGTAAAAAATCGCGAGCAATATCTTTAGATAATAGAAGTGATTCGGTCGTATTGCATGTACCCAACCTTTGAGTTTTAGAATTCTCAATAATTTTAAGTGCTTTACTTACATCTGCATTTTTATCCACAAAGACATGGCAATTTCCATCTAAGTGTTTAATGACAGGCACAGTTGCCTCATCACTAATCATCTTAGTTAAGCTTTTGCCACCTCTTGGAATGATCACATCAATATACTCATTAAGCTTAATCATGCCTTTAACTATAGATCTGTCGGTTGAATCAATCACCTGAACAGCTTGAACCGAAAGACCAGCTTTTTTAAGCGCCTCGTGAATAAGATTGCTTAAAGCAATATTAGAGTGAATAGATTCGCTGCCCCCTCTTAATATAATTGCATTTCCCGATTTGATAGATAAGCTCGCTGCATCAATAGTGACATTAGGACGAGATTCGTAGATCATGCCTATGACACCAAGTGCTACACGCATTTGACCGACTTGAATACCTGATGGACGTGTATTCAAATGCATAATTTCACCAATAGGATCCTTAAGGTCAACAATATCTTGTATGCCTTTAATCATCGAATCAATAGTTTTGCTTGAAATGATAAGACGATCGATGGAAGCCCGATCTAATTTATTTTTTTTAGCTTCTTTAACATCTTTCTCATTGGCTTTCAGAATAGTTTTTGTTTTTGTATTTAAAAGATGAATGAGATGAGTCAATGCATCATTTTTTTGTTGTGTTGATGCTTTAGCCATCAGGCGTGAAGCTTTTTTTGCTTCTACCCCAATTTTTTTAAGATATTGATTAATATTTGTCATGTGTGAATTATACGCGTTAAGAAATTAACTTGTATAGGATCAAATTTTTCGGCCTCGAGATGCTATTTTTGCAAGCCCTAGGCAAAGTCTAGTTATTTCTAGCCAAGCATCACCCGGTGAAACACCCTTTGATATTTTATCAATCTCAGATAGTTTTTGAATAGCCGCTCTTAGATGTTTGAACGAAAAAAAAGACAATGCTTTTTTAGTAAACAAAAGCTTATCTCCAAATATTCTTGATTTTGTCAGATGGTTTTCTAAAGATTGGCCTCTGAAATCAAGCTCTTTTATTTCAAGCATAGGCTTTAATACCCAAGAAAGGGAGCTTGTAATACTAATAGGATTTTGGCCTTCTTCTTTTAAGAAATTAAGCGTTGAAATAGTTTTCATCTGGTCGCCATTTAATACATATTCAGTGAGCTCAAAAGCATCATAACGAGATACATTTGCAATAGATTGTGAAACTTTTTCATATGAAATTGATTGGTTTGGAAAAAGCAATGCTAATTTATTTAATTCTTGGTCAGCGGCAAGCATATTCCCATGAACAAATTGACTAATCAGCTCAATACTTCCTTCATCCAAGTTTATTGATAATAAAGAAGCTCTTTTCTTTAGCCAAAAAGGAAGTTCGGATGGTTTAATTTCATCAAGTCTAATTGTGTAAGCAATTTTTTCAATTTCTTTAAACCATTTCTGCAGCTTTGTTTCCTTATCTATTTGGGGTAAATGAACAACAATAAGGTCATCTTGAGAAAAATTTTGGATAATTTCGTAAAAAGATTCCCCACCTTCAGTGTTTATTTTTCCTGAGGGAATGATTATTTCAATAATGCGTTTTTGAGAAAACAAGCCCTGGGAGTAAAGGGATGAAGCACATTGATCCCATTTAAAATAACGATCAACAGTAAAGCTTAATTTTTCTGTATAAGTTTGCTCTTTTGCAAATTGACGGATGATGTCAAAAGCTTCCTTTCTTGAGAGTGCTTCATTCCCCAAAAGAAGAAATTTTGATTGCTGATTTTTTTGAAGCTCTTTACTAAAAGCTTCCGAATCAAACGCTGCCATTAATTATTTTGTGACAAGCTGAATTTGATTAAATAGATTTGTAATAGCTTCATTATGCATAGATTCATTAAGCTGTCTTTCTTCTTCTTCTTTACCAATAAGATTTGAGTCGCTGTAGGTAAAGTCTCGACGTGTTTCTAGAACATTTTCTTGGCTCCAAGTTTCGCTATCTGCAGTTTTAACTCTGTAACGAACTCTATAGAAGATCTCAAATTCTCGAACAAGACCTTGGCCACTTAAAGATAAAATTCTTTTTTCACTCTCCTCACTCAGGAGCTCAATTCTTAATTCAGGATTTTCTGTCGGAAGAACAATAGCCACTTTATTGCTAGTTAACGTTTTTTTAAGATTTTTTGTAAAGCTTAATTCTTTACCTTCTAAGCTGACTGTTTTAAATGATATTTCTGTCATACCTCTTAAATGAAATCCACAGCTTGTTATCATCAGAAGCATGAAGAGCGTTATAAATTTTTCATATAGGGTATTCATCATTTATCCTGTGACGATATTAATGAGTTTTTTAGGTACAAATATCATTTTTTTAACATCATTTTCATGGCTAATAAATCTTTTAATATCTTCATTATCGAGAGCCATGCGCTCAATATCTTTTTGTTCAAGATGAGCTGATACTAGCATATTTCCCCTGAGTTTTCCGTTCACTTGGATCACCATAGAATATTCGTTTTTAATTAATGCATTAGGGTCAGCTTTCGGCCATAGCTCTTTATCAATAGGAGCATTAAAAAGATGATCCCATAAGGCATGACATATATGCGGTACGAAAGGATTGAGTAATAAAATTACATTTTGTATGACTTCTTGTTTCACTGAAAGTGTCACAACATCATCATCTTCAACTTTTGCAAAAGTATTCATAAGCTCCATCACGGAAGATATAGCTGTATTA
>RFPQ01000115.1 GCA_009926035.1 Betaproteobacteria bacterium | reverse complement strand
TAGCCTGAGCCTGCTGGCTGATATAACATATCCCCTTGCCCAAGGAGTGTTTCAGCGCCCATTTGATCTAAAATTGTTCGAGAATCGATTTTGCTAGACACTTGGAATGCAATTCTTGCAGGAATGTTAGCTTTAATAAGCCCTGTAATGACATCAACGGAAGGTCTTTGTGTTGCTAATACTAGATGAATGCCAGAAGCTCTCGCTTTTTGAGCAAGTCTTGCAATAAGCTCTTCAATTTTTTTACCTACCACCATCATTAGATCAGCAAGTTCGTCAATCACAATGACGATAAGCGGCATTTCAGATAAAGGTTCAGTATTTTCTGGATTCATAGGATCCGCAATGGGAGAACCATCTTTCATACTATCTTTAATTTTTTGGTTGTATCCAGCTAACCCAACATCGACATCAGCTTATAACGTCTTTCCATTTCAGCTACACACCAATTTAATGCATTAGCAGCTTGGCGCATATCAGTAACAACTGGTGCCAATAAATGAGGAATGCCCTCATATACGGATAACTCGAGCATTTTAGGATCAATGAAAATCATCCTAACTTTTTCAGAATTAGCTTTATAAAGTAAACTTAAAATTAATGCATTGATTGCTACTGATTTACCTGAGCCTGTGGTACCCGCAATTAATACATGTGGCATTTTCGACAAATCAGCAACCTCGGGTCGGCCTGAAATATCTTTTCCCAAAGCAATCGTGAGTGAAGCGCTCGTATCTGCAAAGATTTGAGAGCTCATAATTTCAGACAAATAAACAATCTGTCTCTTAGGATTAGGTATTTCTAATCCCATACATGTTTTACCAGGAATCGTTTCAACCACACGAACGCTCACAACAGAAAGTGCGCGTGCCAAATCTTTTGATAAGTTGGTCACCTGACTACCTTTAACACCTGGCGCTGGCTCAAACTCATAACGTGTAATTACAGGGCCTGGCTGAGCAGATATCACTTTCGCTTCAATACCAAAGTCCATTAATTTTTTTTCAATAAGTCGAGATATAAACTCGATTGTTTCTGGCGATTGAGGTTCAACCTGATGCGAGGGTTGATCTAAAAGATGAAGTGGCGGTAATAAATTATCACTAAAATTAAATAGTGGAATTTGTTTTTCTTTTTGAACTCGCTCACTTTTTTTAATTTCAACATCTGGAGATTCAATGTTAAGTGGCGATCTATTTTCAGATTTTCTTCGCTCACTCTCAAGCAGCTCCAATCTTTGCTTCTCGATAATTCTTCCGTGTTTACGGTCTTGCCAATCTCTATATCTAAATTGTGCTCTTTGAAATAAAGCAAAAGTAAAGTGGCCAAAATGCTCAGAAATTTTAAGCCATGACCATCCTGTAAATAGACTAAATCCGATCGCAATCGATGTAATGAGAAAAATACTTGAGCCTATATAACCTAAAGATGCTCGCAACGCATGATCAAATAATTTTCCGAGCAAGCCGCCTTGGCTTAATGGAAATTGAGCCGGCAGATCAACAAGATGACCAGCCTCAAATGCAGCTGAACTAGAGATGAGAAGAAAGAAACCAAAATAATTAAAAAGTAAAAAAGAGCGATAGCCTTTTAACTCTTTATTGTATTGCGGGTAAAGAAGCCAAATACTAAAGAAACACAAAAAGCTTAACCACCAACTTGATAAGCCGAAAATATAGAGTAGTAAATCCGACAAATAAGAGCCAATAATACCACCGGCATTATGAATTGAATTTGCACCGCTGACACTATGAGACCATGAAGGATCTTGGCTAGAGTACGTCGCAAGCGTGATGGTTAAATAAAAGCCTAAAAAAATTAAACTTAACCACCATGCTTCGCGTGTTAGCTTATTTTTTATCCCACTCAGCCTGTTATCTTGTGGAGTTTGGCTAGCTTTTGTAGATTCTGATTTTTTTTTAAAAAACAAGATTGTAAGTACTCGGAATGTTTTATCAATTATATCAGTTTGAGGTGCTAAAAAATGATGAAAAAAGCCACAAAAAAGGCTTGTTCTAACAAAAATAGGTTTGCTTAATCAAGCGATGAAAACTAAAATTGATCGTTTGTAACTTCATACTCTTTTCAGGAATTTTTTATGGCAAGACATGCCCAACTTATCATCTTAGGCTCTGGCCCCGCTGGCTATTCGGCTGCAGTTTATGCAGCTCGAGCAAATCTTAATCCTGTCCTTATTACAGGTATTGCTCAAGGTGGTCAATTAATGACTACAACAGATGTTGATAATTGGCCTGCGGATCCTGACGGTGTCATGGGCCCTGAACTGATGGAACGTTTTGAAAAACATGCTAAACGCTTCAATACCGAAATTGTATTTGACCATATTCATACAACACACCTCAAAGAAAAGCCCATTCGACTCGTAGGCGATTCATCCGAATACACTTGTGACGCTCTCATTATTGCCACAGGTGCTTCAGCAAAATATCTTGGATTAGATAGTGAAACAGCATTTTTAGGCAAAGGCGTTTCTGCATGCGCAACATGCGATGGATTCTTTTATAAAAATCAAGAAGTAGCTGTTGTCGGTGGCGGTAATACAGCGATTGAAGAAGCGCTTTATTTGTCTAATATTGCAAATAAAGTAACTTTAATTCATAGACGTGATAAATTCAAAGCTGAAGCGATTCAGATGGACAAAATACATGATCGCGTAAAAGAGGGAAAAATCGTCCTTGAAACATTTAAAGTGCTCGAGGAAGTGTTAGGTGACACTTCAGGTGTCACAGGCATCAAAATCAAAGATGTAAATACAAATGAAAGTAAAACCATAGCACTCAAAGGTATTTTTATTGCTATTGGTCATCAACCGAATACTTCAATTTTCGAAGGCCAATTAAATATGGAAAATGGTTATATAGTTACTAACGCAGGTCGCGAAGGTAATTTTACATCTACCTCAATCCCTGGTGTGTTTGCAGCGGGTGATGTACAAGATCATATATATCGTCAAGCAGTTACAAGCGCTGGTTCGGGTTGTATGGCGGCTCTCGATGCAGAAAGATTTTTAACAAAATAATGTCATGGCAGCAAATAATGAAGACGAAATTGATTTATTCAGAGAAGCCATCAAAGGGGCAACTCCATTAAAAATTAGTCCCAAGAAAAAAGAGCATAAAGCCCCTCAAAAAAAACCCAAGCCTGTACCTCTTAACTTTATAAGAGACGAAAAACAAGCGCTCATTGATTCCATAAGTGATCACTATGAACCGCTTCATGATATCGAGAATGGGGAAGAACTTTTTTATATTAGAGAAGGCCATTCCCCTGATATTTTAAAAAAACTAAGAAAAGGATTTTGGGTTGTACAAAAATCTATTGATCTACATGGTTTGATTTCGGATGAAGCTAAAGCTTATGTTGTTCAATTTATTGCTGAATGTAAAAAAAATAATATTCGATGCGTTCGCATCGTCCATGGAAAAGGTTACAACTCGAAAAATAAGGAGCCTGTTCTTAAAAACAAATTAAAGCATTGGTTAGCACAAAAAGAAGAGGTAATAGCATACGCTCAAGCTAGAG
>RFPQ01000114.1 GCA_009926035.1 Betaproteobacteria bacterium | reverse complement strand
GTTTACTACGACAAAGATGCTGATTTAAATTTAATTAAAAAATTGAATGTTGCTATTGTTGGATATGGCTCACAGGGCCACGCTCACGCAGCAAATCTCAAAGAATCAGGCGTCAACATCACTGTTGCTCTCAGAAAAGGTGGCGCATCATGGGATAAAGCCAAAAGTGCTGGACATAACGTTCTAGAAATTAATGAAGCTGTTAAAACTGCTGATATCGTTATGCTTTTGATACCTGACGAAACAATGCCTCAAATTTTTCATCAAGAAGTTGCACCATTCTTGAAAAAAAATGCAGTGTTAGCATTCGCGCATGGATTTAATATCCACTACAACCAAATTATTCCAAGAGATGATCTTGATGTCATCATGATTGCCCCAAAAGGCCCTGGTCACACAGTACGCTCAGAGTATCTTAAAGGTGGTGGCGTTCCTACATTAATCGCAATTTATCAAAACAAATCTGGCAAAGCCAAAGATATTGCGCTTTCATATGCCGCTGCAAATGGCGGCACCAAAGGGGGTGTAATTGAAACTGATTTCCGTGAAGAAACTGAAACTGACTTATTTGGTGAGCAAGCTGTTTTATGCGGAGGCGCAGTTGAGCTTGTTAAAGCAGGCTTTGAAACTTTAACTGAAGCAGGTTACGCACCCGAAATGGCATATTTCGAATGCTTGCATGAACTTAAACTCATTGTAGATTTAATGTATGAAGGTGGAATTGCTAACATGAACTATTCCATCTCAAATAATGCTGAGTATGGTGAATATATTACTGGTCCAAAAGTAATTGGTAATGAAGCCAAATTAGCTATGAAAGAAGCTTTAAAAAATATTCAAAATGGTGAATATGCAAAACGTTTTATTCTTGAAGGAAAAACAAACTATCCAGAAATGACAGCTAGAAGAAGACTTAATGCTGAACATCCTATTGAAAAAGTTGGCTCACAATTAAGATCAATGATGCCTTGGATTGCTAAAAATAAGCTTGTAGATCAAAGCAAAAACTAGCTTCATGGCAAAAAAAACTTACCCTATCATAGCAAAAGAAGGCTGGCCATTCTTAATAGTATCCATTGTTACATCAGCCTTCATATTAAGTATATGCACTCTGTGGTCGATTCCTCTTTGGATCATCTCATTATTTATTTTGCAATTTTTTAGAGATCCAAAAAGAAATACGCCCTCCAAGAAAAATACGGTGATATCTGCAGCTGATGGCAAAGTCATTGTCGTTGAAAAATGCAAAGATGAGTATCTTAATAGACGTGCAATTAAAGTTAGTGTCTTTATGAATGTCTTTAATGTTCACTCAAATAAAAGTCCGATCAAATCAATCATTATGAATAAATGGTATTTTCCTGGAAAATTTCTGAATGCGGCTTTATCAAAAGCATCATTAGAGAATGAAAGATGTGCACTTCACCTTAAAACCAAAGAAGGTTTTGACATTACTTGCGTTCAAATTGCAGGTTTAATTGCGAGAAGAATTTTATGCTACGTTAATAAAGGTGATGCATTGGAGGCTGGTGAAAGATATGGTTTTATAAGATTTGGTTCACGCGTAGATTTATATCTACCTATCAACTCAAAAATAAAAGTTACTTTAGGCGAAAAAGTTTTTAACGGCGAAACAATTATTGCTGAATTAAAAAAATAGATTAATTATCTATAAATATACGAAGTTCGTTTAAAGCCAATCTATACACATCTCTCTTAAATTCAATTACTTCATTAAGAGGCATCCAGTAATCGTGCCATCTCCATGCATCAAATTCAGGCTTCTTAGTATTTCTTAAAAAAATATCGGTATCTTGACCCTTCATTCTTAATAGATACCATATTTGTTTTTGGCCTTTATAAGTCCCTCTAAAATCTCTTCGAAGCCATTGAGAAGGTACTTCATATTTTAACCAGTCTTTTGTTCGGCCAAGTATTTCGACATGATGTGGCTTTAATCCCACTTCTTCCATAAGTTCTCGATACATAGCCTCTTCAGGCGCTTCACCTTTTTGAATACCACCTTGAGGAAACTGCCATGCATGCTCTTGTGTGCGCTTCGCCCAAAAAACCTGATTTTCAGCATTACAAATCACAATGCCGACATTTGGCCGATAGCCGTCTTTATCAATCATAGAAACACCTTAAGAATTGCATCAATTTTTTTATTGATTTAGTTTAAATAAAAGCCAGAATTAAAGCTAGAATCTATTAAGAAAAAATTGAAAAAAACATGGCTTTTAAAAACTTTATTTTACTTATTTTCTTTATATCTTTTAGCGCATGCTCAAGTGTGCCGATAGCATATATTACAAATCAAGGCTCCAATACAGTCAGCGTTGTTGATATTAAAAATAAAAAAGTAAAGCAAGAAATTTCTGTAGGCAAAGGTCCTGTAGGTATTGCCATTTCTTTAAAACAATCCTATGCCTTTATTTCAAACGCTAATGATAGCTCTGTAAGTGTTTTAGATCTTCATAGTAATGAAATTATTAAGACAATCAAAGTTAATGGAACGCCAGTCGGTATTACTAAATCAACAAATGAAGAGTATATCTATGTCAGCGATTGGTTCAATAGTGAAATTTTTACGATCGAAACAAAATCATTAAAAGTGATTAATAGAATAGCGGTTGGAAAATCTCCGTCAGGCATGATATGTGACAAAGAAGGGAAATATCTTTTTATTTCTAATCGCGACGATAATACGGTCGAAATATATAGTCAGTCAGACTTAAGTTTTGTTAAGAAAATTAAAGTAGGCAATCACCCATATGGTTTATTTGTAAAAAAAGGCTTACTTTTTGTTGTTAATGTTTTGGATGATTCGATATCTATAATAAATACCCAGTCATTTGCGACAGAAACGATTAAAGTTGGTGATCATCCTTATGGCGTAGTATCTGACATGAACAATAAATTTGCCTTTGTTACAAATACTCAGGATGACAATATTAGTGTTATTGACCTTAAGGCAAGCAAAGAAATCCGAAAGATTAAAGTGGGTGGCAATCCGGAGGGCATTGATATTGATGATAAAGATAATCTGCTCATAACCTCAAATTGGGGAAGCGACTCTATTTCAATCATAGACTTAGCAAAGCAAGAGTATCTCTATGAAATTAAAACAGGCAAACAAAGTAGATCTTTTGGTCAATTTATTAAAATTGATTAATGTTATAGATAAAAACAATTTATAATTAAGTAGTTAATTAAACACTAAAGGTCTTAATTCAAATGAAAAAAATTATTACTAGTATTTTCCTTATTTTTTTATCCTTCAATGTATTTGCGCATGGGCCATCGCCTCAAAAAGTTGAAAAGTCAATTACAATCAATGCATCCCCTGATAAAGTTTGGGCAATTGTTAAAGATTTTGGTGCTGTTCAAAAATGGATACCCCTTGTAACTGATAGCAAAGTAGAAAAAAAAGGTGAAGATACAACCAGAATACTTGCATTAAAATCTGGTGGCAAAGTCATTGAGAGACTTAAAGGTATCGATGAAGAAGCTATGAAATTAAAATATGAAATTGTAGAAGGT
>RFPQ01000113.1 GCA_009926035.1 Betaproteobacteria bacterium | reverse complement strand
AGGCTCTTTTTTTAACTCTTCATTAAGCTGGTTAAAGAAAATATTGACTGTATATTTATTTGCACTAATTTCAGGATAAATATTTAAAGTTTTTTCAAGTTCAAGTCTTATGAGGTCAAATGTTTTTAGTGGGTCTATGGTTTGCTGATGCTTACCTTCTTTTGCTTTAATCGATTCTACGTAGCATTGATTTCTCAGTATCAATAGAATGACAGAGGCTGCATCTTTAAATACCATAAGAGGCAGTGCCCAAGATTTAAAATCTCCTAGTTTGGATTTTCTTGTTTTGTGAGTAGCCCAGTTACGAAAATTTGGAAAATCAACGTCTAAAAGGCCACCTGGCGAGGTGATTCTTTTTTTTACTTCTTCTAAAAATAAGTTGTTATTGAAATTAAAGCCAGGCTTTACATCTATATTCTCTAGTTTTTTTCGTGCGACTTGTATCATTGGAATGATTTCCTTTGGATTAAGCTGCCCTTCTTTTAATGCTTGATGATCTAAGAGAGACGATTGCTTCTTTTCTTGTCTTTCAAGCTCTTGAAGAAAGTCGATTTTTAAATCGGATCTGGATACAAGTTGCACTATTTCAAAGAGTGTATTGAAACAAGCGAACTCAAAATAGTCGTGTGTATTTTTTAATTGGTATTCAAATTTTTGATAGATTTCTTCTATACGAAGGAGCCTTCGAATGCGTTCATTAAGGGGAAATTCAAATATGATCATATGGCCATTATCAGGTTGATTTTATTTAACAGCAACTAAATTTAAATATTTTTGATGCAATGTCTTAATCGATTCTGTGAGCTTTTCTATTGATCCATCATTAAGAACGACATCATCACCTTTTTCGATGCGCGAGGAACGATCAATTTGTTGATCGATAATAGATTGAATAATTGATGTATTGATACCATCTCTTTTTTTAACACGTTCAATCTGGCTTGTGACCTCACAGTCAATGACGAGAGATCTTGAAATGAGATTTGTGTAGTGGCTTGTTTCAAATAATAGAGGAATATCTATGACTATATAAGGCTCATTAGATAACATATCTAATTTTCCCTTTACTTCTTTAAGAATTTTTGGATGAAGGATTTTTTCAAGATTTATTTTTTGCGTTTTGTCAGAAAAAATAATTTCTCTTAATCTTTTTCGATCCAATCGATTATCTTTATCGAATACATTTCCAAAGACTAATTTAATTTCTTCTATAGCTTGATGGTTTGTTTCTGTAATTTCTTTTGAAATTTTATCGAGATCAATAACCTTAATATTTAAGGATTCGAATATTTTTAGCGCCTCACTTTTACCTGATCCAATACCACCAGTCATCCCGATAATAAACATCATTTACCTTAAAATTTTTTAAATATTATGAATAAATTTACTTGAAATTATAGAATTAATCACCATTAATAGATCATGAATGATTTAAACTATGCCTTATGAGTGAATTGCAAGATACATCAAACAACTTGAATCCCGCAGAAGATCAGTCTGCCTGGGGAGATTTAGTGATTTGTCGAGTAGAAGTTGATTTGCCTAATTGGCTTTCACAGCTCGCAGGAGGCAACAACTGGCAAGTCTACTCTGAGTCTGAATATGAGCACTCTATGAGTTTTTTGTTGCGACAAGGTAAAAAGGAAGCTGAAGTGACTTTGTTTAACAATGGCTATGCGCAAGTGGATCTCAACGGTAAATCAATTTTTGATGGATCTATCACTTCAGGCGCAAATAAGTGTGCGCATCTAACATATTACCGTGCCGACAATGGTGATCCTATCGTTCTAAATTAATAATCTCTCGATATTACAAATTGAGTGAGTGCTAGGAGTGCATCTTTATAAACTGAAGATGCAATGTGTTGAATTAGTTTTTCACCTTTTTCTATTTCTTCTTTTGCAAGCTGTCTTACATATTCTAACGCTTTTGTTTCTTTGACAGCATTTAAAACACTTTCTAATTCTGTTAATCCACCATTTTCAATAGCTGCCCTTATAATTTTTTTTTGCTCATCACTGCCTTTTTTCATTGCATATAAAAGGGGTAGCGTAGGTTTCCCTTCTGCTAAATCATCACCTAAATTTTTTCCTATTTCTTCAGGGTTGCCTGATAGGTCGAGCACATCATCAATTAACTGAAAAGCAATGCCCATATTTTTTCCAAACTGAGCAAGAGCTTTAGTATCAGCATCATCAGCGCCACCTATAATGGCTCCCAGTTCGGCTGCAGATTCAAATAATTTGGCAGTTTTGTAGTAAACAACTTTTAAATAATCTTCATCCTCAATAGAAGCGTTATGAATATTTAGGAGTTGCAAGACCTCACCTTCTGCAATTGTGTTTGTTGTATTTGCTAATACTTCCATAACCTTCATGTGATTAATTTTCACCATCATCTGAAATGCTCTAGAGTAGATAAAATCACCGACTAAAACGCTCGCAGCATTTCCAAAAATAGTATTCGCTGTTTTGTGATTTCTTCGCTTTGTGGATTGGTCTACAACATCATCGTGAAGAAGGGTTGCGGTATGAATAAACTCAATGACAGCAGCTAACTCATGGTGCTCTTTTCGAACAGGTCCAAATAGCCCACCAACCAAGAGAAGGGTACTAGGCCTTAAACGCTTGCCGCCACCCTGGATAATATGGCCTGCGACTTGGTTCACGAGAGGTACTTCTGAATGAAGTGAGGCGCGAATAACCTCGTTTACGGCCAGTAAATCGCTTTTAATTGGGGATAAGATGGTGCTAAGAGTCACAAAAACAAGGCTTCAAGGGTTTTTAAAGGCTTATTTTAACATAGCCCTCTTCTAGGCTTTTGAAGGCAAAAACCTTCATCTTTAGGCTTGAAGAGTTTGCTTAACAAGCCTAATTTAAGTATAATTCGCGATTCTTTTAAAGTTGTTAAAGTTTGAGGTTTTATCATGTACGCAGTAATCAAAACAGGTGGTAAGCAATATCGCGTAAATCAAGGCGATAAGCTTAAAATTGAAAAAATAGCAGGCGATGTGGGCGCGAATGTCGTTCTAGATCAAATTTTGACAGTCGTTGATGGTGATAATGTGACGATAGGCTCTCCTATTGTAAGAGGTGCAAGCGTTACAGCAACCGTAGTAAGCCACGGACGCCATGACAAAGTGCGAATTTTTAAAATGCGTCGTAGAAAACACTACCGCAAATCTCAGGGCCACAGACAAAGTTTTACTGAGATTCAAATCGATAAAATATCAGCTAAATAATTTAAGGATTAATCATGGCACATAAAAAAGCAGGCGGAAGTTCAAGAAACGGTCGTGACTCCCAAGCCAAACGTTTAGGGGTAAAGGCTTTCGGTGAGCAAGTTGTTTCAGCTGGTAGCATTATTGTTCGTCAACGCGGCACTAAGATGCACCCGGGCGTGAATGTAGGTATGGGCAAAGATCATACTCTTTTTGCAAAGGCTGACGGTAAGGTAACCTTTACCATCAAAGGTGCATTAAAACGTAAAACCGTTAATATTGTTCCAGTCTAAGCAACCTTAAGATTCTTCAAAGCCCTGTCAGTTGATAGGGCTTTTTTATTTGGTAAATTGATATTATGAAATTTATAGACGAAGCAACCATTAA
>RFPQ01000112.1 GCA_009926035.1 Betaproteobacteria bacterium | reverse complement strand
AAAAAGAAAATGGTGACATTCTCATTCAAGGTGCACGAGGTCAGTTTAAAAATAAGTCAGCGGAGATTTTTCTTGGTAATGCAGGTACAGCTTTTAGGCCGCTCACTGCTGCATTAGCCTTTAGTCAAGGCGATTACATGCTAAGTGGTGTGCCTCGAATGCATGAGCGTCCTATTAAAGATCTCGTCGATTCACTTTTGCAATTAAATGCTGATATCACTTATCTTAATGAAGAAGGCTACCCTCCGCTAAGAATATCTTCTTCTGAAATTATTATTAATAGCTCGGTAAAAATTAGAGGTGATATTTCAAGTCAATTCTTAACAGCTCTATTAATGGCGATCCCTCTTACAAAAAAAGAAGTTTCTATTGAAATCGTCGGGGATTTGATTTCAAAACCTTATATTGATATCACGCTTAACCTTATGAATCGATTTGGTGTTCAAGTAAAAAAAATAGACTGGCAATACTTCGTAATTCCCGGCTCAGGGGGTTATGTCAGCCCGGGTGAAATATTTGTCGAGGGTGACGCTTCATCAGCTTCATATTTCCTAGCTGCTGGTGCGCTTGCCGGTGATATTGAAGTCAAAGGTATTGGAAAAAATAGTATTCAAGGTGATATAAAATTTACCGAAGCCTTAACGCTTATGGGCGCTGAAATTCAAATTCTTGAAGGATCGATCAAGGCTTCCAAAGCTTCAACGCTTCAGGCCATCAACCTTGATTGTAATCACATACCAGATGCTGCGATGACACTCGCGGTCTTAGCTTTATTTGCAAATGGCACAACTAAACTTCATAACATTGGAAGTTGGCGCGTTAAAGAAACTGATCGTATTAAAGCTATGGCGACTGAACTTAAAAAATTGGGTGCAGAGGTTGTTGAAGGTGAAGATTTTATTGAAATCACCCCTCCTCTTCACATCAAAGAAAATATAGAGATCGACACCTATGATGATCATCGAATGGCGATGTGTTTTTCATTAGTCAGCCTTAAAAATATTCCGATCATCATTAATGATCCAGCTTGTGTAAATAAAACATTTCCTACTTACTTTGAAGTATTAGAAAGTATTGTAAAGACATAGATGACATCTCACGTTCCGATTATTGCGATTGATGGACCTTCTGCTTCTGGAAAAGGTACGGTTGCTAAACTTGTTGCAGAAAAACTTGGGTTTCATTATCTAGACTCCGGATCAATCTATCGTACGATTGCTTATGCAGGCCGCATACAAAATATACCCCTCGATAACGAAGCCTTACTTCTCAAAGTTCTCGAAAATACTGATTTAAACTTCAAAAATGATCAAATTTTACTCAATGGTAAAGACGTCTCAGAAGCTATACGCACTGAAGAATCAGGTCGCGGAGCTTCTGAAGTTGCAGTTCATAAGGCTTTAAGAGAGGCAATTCTCGGCTTTCAGAGAAGCTTTGAAAAAAGTCCCGGATTGGTGGCTGAAGGACGGGATATGACTTCAGTTGTTTTCCCTCATGCTGACATTAAAATATTCTTAACTGCAAGCGCTCAAATTAGGGCTGAAAGAAGATATAAACAGTTGATCTCAAAAGGAAACCCTGCTAATATGGCCTCGGTTTTAAGTGAAATTATTTTAAGAGATGAGCGAGATTTACAAAGAGAAATCTCACCCCTCTTAAAAACAAAAGACGCTATAGAAATAGATACAGACACATTAAGCATATCTGATGCCGTTGATAACATCACCCATCTCTTCAGTTTAAAGTCTCAAACGTCTTAAAAAATTGGTGTAATAGATTTCAAAGATCTATTGCTAACTTTAACATCCCTATCGCTAGGTAGGACTTTATAGGTAACATTTAATGGCAACGACAGCAAAAAATACAGAATCGCAATCCACAGAAAGTTTCGCAGCTCTATTTGAAGAAAGTATAGCGCTTCAAGAAATGCGTTCAGGCGAAGTAATTACAGCCGAAGTTATATCTATTGATAATGACTTTGTGATTGTAAACGCAGGACTTAAATCAGAAAGCGTTATCAAAGCAGAAGAATTCCTTAATGACCAAGGCGGACTTGACGTTAAAGTGGGTGACTTTGTTAAAGTTGCAATTGAAAAACTAGAAGACGGTTTCGGTTCAACGATCTTATCAAGAGATAAAGCAAAGAAAATGCAGGCATGGCTTGATCTTGAAGATGCAATGAACGAAGGAACGGTAGTTAAAGGTTTTGTAAGTAGTCGCGTTAAAGGCGGCCTAAGAGTTTCTGTAAATGGAATCACAGCATTCTTACCAGGCTCTCTCGTTGATGTGAGACCTGTTAAAGATACATCGCCATTTGAAAATAAAGAATGGGATCTTAAAGTTATCAAAATTGATAAGAAAAGAAACAACGTGGTTGTTTCAAGAAAAGCAGTAATGGAGCAATCTTCAGGTGCGGACAGAGATGCTGTTATTGGCACACTTACTGAAGGTGCTACTGTAAAAGGCATCATTAAGAATATTACAGATTACGGTGCATTCGTTGACTTAGGCGGTATTGACGGCTTACTTCACATTACTGACTTAGCATGGAGACGCGTAAAGCATATTGGTGATGAAGTTGAAGCTAAAGTGCTTAAATTTGATCAAGAAAAAAATCGTGTTTCATTAGGTTTAAAACAACTCGACGATGATCCTTGGAAAGGCTTATCAAGAAGATATCCAGTAAGCACTCGCCTATTCGGTAAAGTATCTAATTTGACTGATTACGGTGCGTTCGTTGAAATTGAAGCAGGTATTGAAGGCTTAGTTCACGTTTCAGAAATGGATTGGACAAATAAAAATATTCACCCAGGAAAAATTGCACAGCTCGGTGATGAAGTTGAAGTCATGATTCTTGAAATTGATGAAGATAGAAGAAGACTTTCATTAGGCATGAAACAATGCAAGTCAAACCCATGGGCAGAATTTTCTGAAACACATAAAAAGGGTGACAAAGTTAGCGGCCCTATTAAATCAATCACTGATTTCGGTATCTTTATCGGTCTTGATGGCGGCATAGACGGTCTCATCCATTTATCTGATATCTCGTGGGATAAAACAGGTGAAGAAGCTATTAGAAACTTTAAAAAGGGTGATGACCTCGAAGCGCTTATCGTGGCAATCGACGTTGAGAAAGAAAGAATTTCTCTTGGCCTTAAACAATTATCAGGCGACAACTTTACAGGCTTCACAAAAGCTAACGACAAAGGTAGTTTTATTAAAGGCACAGTTAAATCAGCAGATACTTCTGGTATCGTAGTGACTTTAGCTGACCAAGTTGAAGGCACTGTTGATATTAGTGAAGTCAGCGAAGATAAAGTTGATGATGCATCAAGTGTTGTTAAAGTTGGTGACGAAATTGAAGTTAAAATACTCAATGTCGATGCTAAAGAAAAAACAATTCAACTTTCACTAAAGTCTAAAAATACAGCTAAACCAAAAGCTGCTAAGAAAAAAGTAGAAGCTGAAGAAAGTTCTGATAATGCGGGCACAACTAATCTTGGCGCATTATTAAAGGCAAAATTAGATAGTAAAAAATAATTAATCTTATGACGAAGTCTAAATTAATTTACTTGCTAGCCGCTTCTCTCAATTAGTCTATAAAGATGCTGAGTTATCGGTCAAAACTAT
>RFPQ01000111.1 GCA_009926035.1 Betaproteobacteria bacterium | reverse complement strand
CCTAAGAAAATAAATAATCCGCTAGATGATGAGACGCTAGAAACTTCTTTATCTGAAGCTAATTGTGCACTTGCTTTTTCATCGATTGGGCCATCTGAGATAGACGATTTAAATGTTGTATCAGCAGGCGGTGTAACCTCATTTTTATTTGCATCTAAGTCGTTAGGTTTAGCAATAAGTGAATTTAAATCTGGTTTTGATTCGACCTCGGGGACTTTGTGAGTCAAATCTTTAGTTTGATTGACATGCTTCGACTTCTCTTGAAGCTCAAATAAAGCTTGATTAGAAATAGCTAATATTTTTTTAGCATCAGCAAGTTCCTTTTCTAATAGTGCAATTTTTTGCTCGGCATCTTTAATGTTTTTCTCTAATGCTGTTTTATCATCAATAATTTGATTAATTTCTTTTTGAACAACCTCTTTACTGTTTTTATCAATACTTAATGTATCTCCCGTCAATTTAATACGGGGTGTTGGTGAAATTGATTCACTCTGAACTACAGTTTCAGTGGTGACTAGCGCATCAGACTTTGGAGAAATTATTTTTGAACTGGCCGCTACTGCTTCCGCTGTTTTTGAGCTAAATTTATTCCACTGTGCAGATTGAATTTTAATTTCAGCCATCGCCTTAGAATGACTTAAATTCATAAAATCATCTTTTGTTGGCAAAACAATTTTCTGTCCAACTTCTAAACCATTAATATTTTTATTTGTAAAAGCAAGCTCATTAAGATTGAAAATACCTACCACCATCTGCTCAGTTGTAATGCCTGGTATTTTATTTTCACGGGCAATTTTGTAAATAGTATCTGCAGATTTAACTGTAATTGATTTTGCAGAAAAATCAGATGATTTATTTTTTTCTAAAGATTTAGGACTGCTTTTAACTTCTTTTTCAATTGCAGCTTTGTTTTTTTCGATACTTTCCTTCGTATCTTTTTTGTCATTCATTAGAGGTAGGTCTGTCTTGTCAACGGCCACAATTTTCTCTTGTTGAATAATAGGGGTTTCTGGCGGATCAAGAAGCACCGTATATTCACGATAATTTCTTCCTTTAGCAGAGTCCACTTGAATGAGTAAATCTAAAAATGGTTCTGGGACAGGCTGAGTGCTTTTCAATTTTAGAACTGTGAGTCCTCTTTCATTTTTTTGTAATTCAACAGAGATATTATTATGAATAGGAAGTCGCTCTATACCTTGCGATTCATAATTCTCTTTTGAAGCTAAAGATGTTTGAAGCTTTGATACATCCTCGCCTGGCGCCAACATCATTTCAATTTCTGCGTTTAAAGGCTGACCTTGTGAAGATGTGACCACAATTTTGCCTAACTGCAATGCTTGCCCGATCAGCGGAAATAAGAATGCGAATAATAAAAGTAACTTTTTAATTTGTTTGCTCATAAATTTTATTTAATGGATTTAATAAGTATTCTTAAAACACGTCTAAGTGGTTCTGCCGCTCCCCAGAGCAATTGATCGCCGACAGTAAAAGCTGAAATGTATTCGGGACCCATATTAAGCTTTCTAATTCTCCCTACAGGGATAAAAAGCTTACCTGAAACTGCTGCAGGACTTAATTCTTTCATTGAGATTTCACGCTCATTCGGTATTAATTTAACCCATGCATTTGCATTGCTTATAGTTTCATTAATTTCTTCTAAAGAAATATTCTTTTTTAATTTAACTGTTAAAGCTTGACTGTGACAGCGCATTGCACCTATGCGAACACATAATCCTTCTATGACAACAGGATTATTTTCTCTTCCGAGAATCTTATTGGTTTCAGCTGAGCCCTTCCATTCCTCTTTACTTTGACCGTTATTTAAATCTTTATCAATCCATGGAATTAAACTACCTGCTAAAGGTACGCCAAAGTTATCTATTGGAAAATCCTGCGATTTAAGCGTAGACGAAACATTTCGATCAATATCTAAGATAGACGTCTTAGGATCCTCAATTAAGTCTTTTGCGTGATTAAAAATAGTACCCATTTGCGAAATGAGCTCTCTCATATTTTGTGCCCCAGCTCCACTAGCAGCTTGATAGGTCATCGATGAAACCCACTCAACAAGATCTCTCTTAAAAAGTCCGTCGAGCGCCAATAACATAAGCGATACAGTGCAGTTACCGCCAATCCAATTTTTATTACCTTTTTTGAATGCTGATTCAATAAGATCACCATTCAATGGATCTAAAATAATCACCGCATCTTTTTCCATTCTTAGTGTAGAAGCTGCATCTATCCAATGTCCCTCCCATCCCGAATCTCTTAATTTTGGATATATAGCTGATGTATAGTCGCCCCCTTGGCACGAAAGAATAATATCCATAGCTGCCAAATCTTTAACATCATGTGCATCCTTTAATGAACTATGACTTCCAGAGAAAGATGGCGCTGCTTTTCCTGTTTGCGAAGTTGAGAAGAAAGTTGAGTCAAATTCCTTGAAATCACTTTCCTCTTGCATTCTCTGCATAAGGACTGAACCCACCATACCCCTCCAACCTACAAAGCCCACTCGAATCATTAAATGTCCTATTCTTTAATTATTTAAGAGCTGCAATTACTGCCTCACCCATTTCACTACAGCTTACTTTTTTATCCCCGTCAGAATAAATATCTGCTGTTCGAAAACCTTGACTCAATGCTTTCTTAACTGCTGACTCAATTTTCCTTGCATTTTTTTCGTCACTGAATGTATATCTAAACATCATGGCTACAGATAAAATGGTCGCAAGCGGATTTGCAATATTTTTCCCCGCAATATCAGGCGCTGAACCATGGCTAGGTTCGTACATACCTTTATTATTACTATCAAGCGATGCAGATGGAAGCATGCCGATTGAGCCTGTTAACATCGAAGCTTCGTCAGACAAAATGTCACCGAAAATATTTCCCGTTACTAACACATCAAATTGTTTTGGATTTTTAATAAGTTGCATCGCTGCATTATCAACATACATATGTGTCAACTCAACTTCAGGATATTCTTTTGAGAGATCGATCATAATTTGACGCCATAATTCTGTGGTTTCCAAAACATTTGCTTTGTCAACTGAACATAACTTCTTTGATCGTCTCATTGCGATCTGAAATGCTACATGAGCGATACGTTTAATTTCAGATTCTGAATAGCGCATTGTATTGATACCTTCACGCTCTCCTTTTTCATTTGTATGAATACCTCGTGGCTGGCCAAAATAAATATCACCTGTCAATTCTCGTACAATCATAATATCAAGATTAGAAACAATCTCGGCTTTAAGTGTAGAAGCACCCACCAGCTCAGGATATAAAATTGCTGGTCTTAAGTTAGCGAATAAATTAAGTTCTTTTCTGATACGAAGAAGTCCGCGCTCAGGTCTTTTATCTCTTGGCAGAGTGTCATATTTCCAATCCCCTACAGCACCCAAAAGTACTGCGTCAGATTTAATTGCTAAATCAAGTGTTGAATCAGGCAGTGGGTCGCCAAATTTTTCATAGCCAGCTCCGCCAATAGGTGCCTCCACTAACTCCGCGCCCACATTAAGAGCTTTTAATACATCAACCGCTTGATTTGTAATCTCGGGACCAATGCCATCGCCAGGTAATATTGCAATTTTCATTTTATTTAAAAAATCTTTCTAATTTAAAGTAGCCATGA
>RFPQ01000012.1 GCA_009926035.1 Betaproteobacteria bacterium | reverse complement strand
GTCAAATATCTTGGGCTCACGCCTTATGAATCCACATGGCATGAGATGAAAAATTTTACTTCCAAAAGAAATGAGTCCACGCAAGATGAAATATGGATTACCGAACATGAAGCCATTTATACATTAGGTTTAAACCGTAAAGATTTCAAAGCGCCTTTAAGGGATGATATTCCAGTTCTTCATGTCGATCGCGGTGGAAAAATTACCTATCACGGCCGAGGCCAGCTCATTATCTATCTCCTTATTGACCTTGACCGCTATCATCTCACCATTAGATCTTTCGTGACATTGATTGAAAAAAGCATCATTCATTTTTTATCCCGTCGTGATATCAAAGCCAGTGCTAAAATAGAAGCTCCTGGGGTATATATTGGAAATAAGAAAATTGCATCTCTAGGGTTGCGCATCAAAAACCATGCTTCATATCATGGCTTAAGCTTAAATATTGATATGGATTTATCTCCTTTTGAAGCGATTGATCCTTGTGGTTATAAAAATTTACAAATGACTCAATTAAAAACATTTATAAATGATGTATCAATTGAAAATACCGGCCTTGAAATTGCGAACGATATTAAACATCAATTACTCAATTTAAAGTCATGAAACCTCATACTTCAAAACCAATAGGTATTAAAGAAACTGATTTTGAGAAGACTTCTAAGATTCCTATCAAAATCATTGAAGCGCCAATTAAAGCGAAACCGCATTGGATCAAAATGCAGCTTCCTCAAAGCCAGCGATTCAACGAAATTAAATCCATTTTAAGAAAAAATAATCTTCATAGTGTATGTGAAGAAGCGAGCTGCCCCAACATTGGTGAATGCTTTAGTCAGGGCACTGCGACATTTATGATCCTCGGTGACCTCTGTACAAGAAGGTGTCCGTTCTGTGATGTTGGTCATGGCAGACCTTTGCCACCTGATACGGAAGAACCAAAAAAATTAGCGCAAACTATTCGAGAACTTAATTTGAAATATGTCGTGATTACCAGTGTCGATCGTGATGATTTACGTGATGGTGGCGCACAACATTTTGTCGATTGTATTAAAGAAATCCGCAATATTTCGCCTCATACTAAAATTGAAATTTTAGTGCCTGACTTTAGAGGTCGACTTGATAAAGCGCTCGATATTTTAAGCTTGATGCCCCCTGATGTGTTTAATCATAATCTTGAAACCATTCCAAGACTCTATAAAAAAGCACGTCCGGGATCGGACTATCAACATTCGCTTAATTTACTGCTTAATTTCAAATTAAAATTTCCAAATATTCCAACTAAATCAGGACTGATGTTAGGGCTTGGTGAAACTAATTCTGAAATTATTGAAGTTATGAAAGACTTAAGAGCCCATCAAGTGGATATGCTAACGCTTGGACAGTACCTGCAGCCTAGCACTCATCATCTTCCTGTAGATCGCTATGTAGATCCAAAAGATTTTGATACTTTAAAAGAAGAAGCGATGCATATGTCATTTTCATCGGTCGCAAGTGCACCTATGGTGAGAAGTAGCTACCATGCAGATCTTCAAGCTCATGAGGCACAGAATTAAATGATTCCTCATTTAAAAACTGCACTCACAGGCCCGCTGCTTTCATTAGAAAAACATCTCATTCATGAAATGGCAAATATTGAACATTGGTTCCGAACTCAATGGCTAGAACATGCAGCACCTTTTTACGCATCTGTTGATTTAAGGAATGCAGGATTCAAATTAGCGCCTGTCGACACCAATCTTTTTCCAGGGGGATTTAATAATTTAAATCCAGATTTTTTATCGCTTTGCGTTCAGGCCGCTATGGTGGCAGTTGAGAAAGTTTGTCCTGAAGCACACCGGCTCCTCATCATTCCTGAAAATCACACGCGAAATATTTATTACTTAAAAAATTTGTTTGAGCTAAAAAATATATTAAGAAAGTCAGGCTTAGATGTTCGAATTGGTAGTTTAGATGAATCTATTACTGAACCCTTAACTATTCCTGTTGAAGATAATAAATCTTTACTTATTGAACCTCTCAAACGCATTAAAAATAGATTAGTGCTTGAAAATAAAACGCTCGGTAATTTTGATGCATGCGCCATATTGTTAAATAATGATTTATCTGCTGGTATTCCTGAAATTTTAAAAAATCTTGAACAAAATTTAATTCCCCCTCTTCATGCGGGTTGGGCAACGCGCAGAAAATCTCAGCACTTTAAAGCTTATGATGAAGTCGTCGAATCATTTGCTGAATTTATTAAAGTAGACCCTTGGCTCATCAATCCTTATTTTGATCATGCGAGCCAGATTGATTTTCATGCAAGGCAAGGTGAAGATGAGCTTGCAGAAAAAGTTGATCAAATCCTAACAAAGATTCGTTTGAAATATAAGGAATACAAAATCGAACATGAACCCTTTGTCATTGTGAAAGCAGATGCTGGGACCTATGGTATGGGGATCATGACAGTTAAAAATGGTGAGGAATTAAGAAATTTAAATCGAAAATCACGCAATAAAATGTCTGTGGTCAAGGAAGGACTTCAAGTATCAGAGGTGATTATTCAAGAGGGTGTCTATTCTGAAGAATGCATTAATGAGGCAGTCGCTGAGCCTGTAGTTTACATGATAGATCATTTTGTGATCGGTGGTTTTTACCGTGTACATACCACTCGAGGTAAAGATGAAAACCTTAATGCCCCTGGTATGCATTTTGTACCACTAGCCTTTGAAACTTCTTGCTCTACGCCTGAAATTGATCAATCGCCTCTTTCAACACCTAATCGATTTTATGCTTATGGTGTGATTGCGAGATTGGCTCTTCTTGCGGCTTCGATAGAACTTGAAACTCATGATCCAATGAACTAGTAAATGATGCCTATTCTTTTTATTATCGATCCACCTCAATCACTTCAACTAAAAAAGGATTCAACTTTAGCTTTAATGAAGGAGGCTGTTAAACAAAATCATGAGGTATATTTTTGTTTGCAACATGATTTATATATGGATGCCAATCAATTATTTTGTAGAACATTCCGTTTTGAGTTAGATATTTTTCCTAAACATACAAAAACTTATGAAACGCATCCTGTTTCATTTTTTCATGCCCTCTTTATGAGGAAAGACCCGCCAGTCGATCAAGCTTATCTTCATACAACGTATTTATTAGATATCGCTGAAAAATCAAATGTGAAAGTATTCAATAAACCTGCTTCTATTAGAAGCTGGAATGAAAAAATATCGATACTTCAATTTGATACACTTATTCCTAAAACATTGGTGACTGCTAATCCGGAGATTGTGAAGCAGTTTTTTAAAGACCATGGCGATATCATTTTAAAACCGCTTGACGGCATGGGCGGAAAAAATATTTTTCGTGTCAGTGAGTTTGAAAAAAACCTTAATGTCATTTTAGAAATTATGACTAATCATGGACATCAAATGATTATGGCGCAGCAATATATCCCGGAAATTAAATTAGGTGATAAACGTATTGTCATCATTGAAGGCACTCCTTTCCCTTATGCGCTGGCTCGTATTCCCATGGAAGGTGAGACACGAGGTAATCTTGCATCAGGCGGTCAGGGTATTGCGCAGGCGCTTTCAAAAAGAGATATGGAAATAGCCACGATCGTGGGTAAAAAACTATTAAGTGAGGGCCTTCATTTCGTAGGGATTGATGTAATTGGTGATTACCTAACAGAAATTAATGTCACAAGTCCGACTGGCATCGTCGAACTTTTTGAACAAACAAAACAAAACCCTGCAGAACTTATTATCAATGCGCTTCATTAAGTTTTTTTTCATTGTTACTATCTTATGTTTTCTCCATTCGTGTTCACAACCATCTTTATATCAATCTAAGCATTATGTATTTGGAACCATCGTAGATATTTCTATTTATGGAGAGAAGGAAAAAAAAGCTGAAGAAGCCACACAAGCAGTACTGCATGAGTTTGTAAGACTTCATAATTCGCTTCATGCATGGAAAAAAAGTGACCTTACTAGTCTTAATGATTCTATTGCAAAAAATAAGCCTTATAGAAATGCATCAGCAGAGCTAATTGAAATTATTAAAGATGCAAAAACTCTAGAGGATGCTTCTAATCATTTATTCAATCCGGCAATAGGTAAACTCATTGACTATTGGGGATTTCATAAGGATGAATTTAACCCTATATCTCCTGATAAATCTAAAATTAAAGCCCTTGTTAAAAAAAATCCATCTTTAGATCAAATCCATATTTCAGGATCTACAATAAGTAGTACCAACCCTCACGTGAAAATTGATCTCGGTGGATATGCAAAAGGATATGCGCTAGATCGAGCAAGCAAAATCCTGCGTGATCGGCATATTAAAAATGCACTCATAAATATTGGTGGCAATATTATTGCGCTTGGCCAACATGGCAAAAAACCATGGCGTGTGGGTATTCAAGATCCTAGGGGGTCGCAAGCAATTGCTAAACTTGATTTACTTGATGGATGGGCTATTGGCACATCAGGCGATTACCAACGCTATTTTATGATTGATAATATTCGTTATTGTCATCTCATCCATCCTGTTACAGGATTTCCAGTGCAAGATGTTTATTCTGTTACAGTTCTCATAGAGCCTGCTCAAAATGCAGGCACTTTATCTGACGTATTATCTAAACCACTTTTTATAGAAAAAGAAGAAAATCGCGGAGCTATTGCACAAAAACTTAATATTCATCATTACCTCATCATTGATAATAACCGTATCTCCATGACGCAAACAATGGCAGATAAAATTCAATTTTTAGATGGCCATTCTCAGAAAAAAAATCACCTTGAAATTACCCACTAAATTTTTTATAGGTGACAGTCTTATTGTTTTAATAAGTCTTATCTTTATTGTTTTTGCTTTTAAAGCTTTCTGGCATTTTGAAACTGGTAGTGTTGTTCAAGTAAATTTTCAAGGAAAGACTTATGGAAACTTTAGTCTTTTTCAAGATAAAAAAATTAGCTTAATGGGCAAAGAAGGTGAAAGTATTATTGAAATTAAAGATGGACGAGCTCGTTTCAAATCTGCTCCATGTAAAAATCAATATTGTGTGCAGCAAGGTTGGATTCATTTCACAGGACAAATGCTGATTTGTATTCCGAATGAGGTCAGCATTGAAATATTGGGCAAATCAAAAGCTTATGACTCGCTCAATTATTAAAATTAAAACGACTTTACTTGACCATCAAATAGCTCAAATGAGTGCTATTGCGATAGGCCTTAGCCTTATTGAATCAGTATTGCCATCGCCTATGCCCGGAGTCAAGCCAGGTATTGCTAACATCATCACACTTTATGCTGTTTATCGATTTAGTTTTAAAACTGCGATGTGGGTGAGCGTTTTAAGAGTTTTCGCAACAAGTCTAATATTGGGACAATTTTTAAGTCCTGCATTTATGTTGAGTTTAAGTGGATCAGTGTTAAGCCTTTTAACTTTATATTTTGCAATTAAATTACCATCTAAATTTTTTAGCCCAGTAGGTCTTTCGGTCCTTTCTTCTTTCGCACATATTGCAGGCCAACTTATTCTTGTTCGTATTTGGCTGATTCCTCACGCTAGTATTTATTATCTGATCCCTATTTATGGAACCGCAGCACTTTTATTTGGATTCATTAATGGATGGATTACATACCGCTTACTTCAGCACCACAATTCCATATAACACATCAAGATAATGCTAAAATAACTTAAGACAAAAAGGGTATAGGCATCATGAAAAAATATCTATGTATTTATATAAGCACTCTCTTACTTTTAAACCTTGTAGGATGTGGCACTAAAGGCCCCTTATATATTCCTGAGCAAAAGTATCCACAAGATACAAAAGCTGAGACCAAATAAATAATGGCTCAAACGTCATTCATTCATGCCAATCAAGGCATCCTTTTTGCGGAAGATGTTTCACTGGAAACAATTGCAAGTCAGTTTGGTACGCCTACCTATATTTACTCAAAAAATACATTGATTCAAACTTTTGAGTCTTTTAAAAAAGGGCTTCTTAAAACTAATTATCTAGTATGTTTTGCGGTGAAAGCTAATTCTAATATTGCAATTCTCAATCTTTTTGCAAGTCTAGGTGCAGGATTTGATATTGTCTCTGGCGGTGAACTTGAGCGTGTCATATATGCTGGTGGTGATCCACAAAAAATCGTGTTTTCAGGTGTAGGTAAAACAACATCTGAAATTGAAGCAGCTTTGAAAGCCAATATCTTATGTTTTAATGTCGAATCTCGAAGTGAGCTTATTCGTATTCAATCAGTTGCAAGCAAAATAAATATCAAAGCACCTATCTCTATTCGAGTAAATCCAGATGTCGATGCTAAAACACATCCTTACATTTCAACAGGATTAAAAGATAATAAATTTGGTGTTGATTTTCATCAGGCATTAGCGCTCTATCTTGAAGCAAAAGGTATGAGTCATATTGAAATTAAAGGTATTGATTGTCATATTGGCTCACAAATTACTGAACTGAAGCCATTTGTGGACGCATTAGATCGTATTTTATCTCTTGTAGATGAACTCAGAAAAAATAATATTCATTTAAGTCATATTGATATTGGTGGTGGCATTGGTATTTGTTATCAAGATGAATCACCACCTGATTTTGAAATCTACACCAAGGAAATCTTAAATAAAATTCAAAAGCTTGATGTCAAAATTATTTTTGAACCTGGTCGAGCACTTGTAGGCAATGCTGGCGTTCTTTTATCTAAAGTCGAATATTTAAAACAGAATGATGTTAAACATTTCGCCATCATTGATGCTGCAATGAATGATCTAATGCGTCCTACGTTATATGATGCATATCACGAGATTAAAATAGTGCGTGAACATGATATGAAACATCAATCATTCGATGTTGTAGGCCCTGTATGTGAGAGTGGTGACTTTATGGCAAAAAATCGATCATTAAAATTAAAAGAGGACGATCTCATTTGTATTATGTCAGCTGGTGCTTATGGCATGAGTATGAGCTCAAATTACAACTCTCGCGGTCGTGCTGCTGAGGTGATGGTCGATCGAGATAAGATTTTTGAAATTAGAACTCGTGAAAAATCGAGCGATCTATTTAAACTCGAAAAAAAGATCCCGCTTTAATCAAAAATCACGGTTTTATTTGCGTAAATGAGAATACGATTCTCAATATGCCATCGCACTGCTTTAGATAAAACGATGCGCTCTAGATCTCTCCCTTTTTGGATGAGATCTTCTACTTGATCGCGATGGGATATCCGATCAATATCTTGCTCAATGATAGGGCCTTCATCTAAAACTTCAGTCACATAGTGACTTGTAGCCCCAATCAACTTAACACCTCGCTCGAAAGCGCGATGATAAGGTCTTGCACCAATAAAGGCAGGCAAGAAAGAATGGTGAATATTAATGACGCGCTGTGGGTAACGCTTCACAAAATCCTCACTTAAAATTTGCATGTAACGAGCGAGCACAATGAAATCCACTTGATATTGATCAAATAATGTAAATTGCTTTGCTTCGGCTTCTTTTTTCTTGTCTTTTTCAACGGGAATATGAAAAAAAGGAATACCATAAAATTCAGCGAGTTTTTGTGTATCTAAATGGTTACTGATAATAAGAGGAATATCGCATTGAAGCTCATTATTCTTAAAACGATGAAGAAGATCTGCTAAGCAATGATCGTATTGCGATACCATAATTGCCATACGAGGTTTATCTTTTGATAGCTTTAATTCCCATGTCATCTTATAAGTTTCGGCAATACTCTCAAAAGCTTTCGCAAAAGAACCTTCATCAAATGAAAAATCTTTTAAGTCCCATTCGACTCGCATAAGAAAAAGACTATTTTCAGCATCTTGGTGCTGATCGGCATGCAAAATATTTGCATTGTGTTGGTATAAAAAATCGGCAATAGCGGCCACAATACCTTTGGTATCAGGGCATGTAATTAATAAGGTCGCTGTATTTTTCATAAGACTAAATATCCATCTTGAATTAAACGAATTATACATGGACAATCAGGAATAAAATAATAAGTCGTTTCTATCAAAAGCCCTAAAATACAATCTATGACAGATAAAATTAATATACTTTTAGCTAATCCTCGCGGCTTTTGTGCAGGCGTCGATCGCGCAATTCAGATTGTCGAAGAAGCATTGGCTCAATATGGAAAGCCTATTTATGTAAGACACGAAGTCGTTCACAACCAATATGTCATCAACGATTTAAAAACAAAAGGTGCTATTTTTATTGAAGATCTTAATGATGTTCCTAAAGGTGCTCATATAATTTTTAGTGCGCATGGTATTTCGAAAGCTATTCGTGAAGAAGCTAAATCACGCGAACTCATTCCTATCGATGCCACTTGCCCATTGGTGACTAAAGTTCATGTCGAAGTGAATAAAATGCTTAATCAAGGTATGGATATTATTATGATTGGACATCAAGGCCATCCGGAAGTAGAGGGGACAATGGGTCAAATTGAAGATCATCACACAAACCGTAAAATGTATCTCATTGAAACAATTGAAGACATAAAACATTTAATTGTTGATCATCCAGATAAACTTGCCTATGTCACGCAAACGACTCTTTCTATTGACGATACAAAAGCAATCATTGAAGTATTAAAAACAAAATACCCAAATATTCAAGGCCCTAAAAGTGATGACATTTGTTATGCCACACAAAATAGACAAGACGCAGTAAAAGAAATGAGTAGTCAATGTGATCTCATTATTATCGTTGGCTCTCACAATAGCTCCAATTCAAATCGCCTTAAGGAATTGGCTTCTAGAGAAGGTATTGAAGCTCATATGATTGATCATGAAGATAAACTTCAAGCCTCTTGGTTGCTTAATAAAAAAAATATTGGCATTTCAGCAGGAGCCTCAGCGCCTGAGATCAGCGTTAAAAATATTGTAAATAAAATTGAATTGCTTACAAAAGCTAATATCACTGAGCTTCCAGGTATTGAAGAAAGTGTTATTTTTAGATTACCTAAAATTTAAACATGGCCTTCAAAAAACCTATTTCTTCTCTTGTATTAATTTATACAGAAAATTTTAAAGTGCTACTTATGGAGCGATCGGATAAGAGAGGTTTCTGGCAATCTGTCACAGGCAGTTTAGAAGAAAATGAAACGCCAAGAGATGCTGCAATAAGAGAAGTATTTGAAGAAACCGGAATCGACTCAACTCATTATCATCTTGAAGATTGGCAGCTTTCCCACATATATGAAATTTATGCTCACTGGCGATATCGTTATGCGCCTGATATTACTCACAACACAGAACATATTTTTGCGCTTAAAGTACCAGCCACGATACCGATTAAATTATCCGCAAATGAACATGTGCAATATCAATGGGTAGATTGGCATCATGCAATGGATAAAGTTTTTTCCTGGACTAATGTAGAAGCTATTAAAAAATTAGCCGAAATTCACCAACTAAAACTGTAAAATAGAAGTTCTATGCAAGTTGCTCAAATTAAATTTAATGCGTTTGAATCTATCAGCGATGAAGATTGCCAACAAAGAATTATTGCAGCCAAAAATAAGCTTGGTAAAAATTTAGTCATCCTAGGCCATCACTATCAACATGAATCTGTGTATCGTCACGCAGATTATACGGGTGACTCCCTTAAACTTTCTCGTGTCGTGGAGTCTCTTGACGCTAAATACATCGTATTTTTGGGTGTGCACTTTATGGCTGAAGTGGCAAATATTCTATCGAGACCTGATCAAATTACGATTCTTCCAGATCTAGCCGCAGGATGCTCAATGGCAGATATGGCCAATTTAAGTAAAGTCGAAAGAAGTTATCGTGAACTATCAAAAATACTTTCATTTGATGAAGTCGTCACCCCGGTCACTTATATTAATTCTGCAGCAGACCTTAAAGCCTTTTGCGGAGAGCATGGTGGTATTGTTTGCACTTCAACGAATGCAACAAAAATTATTGAATGGTCATTTAAACAACGTGAGAAAGTTTTATTTTTTCCCGACCAAAATCTAGGCCGCTGGAGTGGTCACAAAATGGGTATTCCTTTAGATGAAATGCCTGTATGGGATCCTGATCTTCCGCTTGGAGGCTTAACTGAAGCACAAATTAAAAAGGCTAAGATCTTTTTGTGGAAGGGTCATTGTGCTGTTCATCAAATGTTTCGCCTTCAAAATATTGAACACTTTAGACAGGCGCATCCTGATGGCAAGGTGATTTCACATCCTGAATGTCCTTTTGAAGTCTGTTCTCACTCAGATTATGTAGGTTCCACTGAATATATTTTGAAAACAATCACCGATGCTCCTAAAGGTTCTAAGTGGCTTGTGGGGACTGAGCTTAATCTTGTAAATCGAGTTGCAAATCAAATGAAGGCGGAGGATAAACTCGTGCAATTTATGTCACATGTGATTTGTGAATGCTCAACGATGGCACGTATCGACCCCCAACATCTTGCATGGTGCCTTGAAAATATTATCAATGATAAACCAGTAAACATCATTAAAGTACCTGATCATGAAGCTAAATTAGCTAAACTCACACTTGATCGTATGCTTCAGGTGTCATAGATAATGACATGTGCGATTTGTAATAGTAATGAAGGTGAAATTATCTGGACTGACAACACACTTCGTGTAGTGCTGTTAGATCATCCAGACTACAAGGGTTATTGTCGGGTTGAATTAATTAACCATCAAAAAGAAATGACTGACCTAGATGAATCGCTTCAATTTAATATCATGCGTTGTGTATTTAAAGTGGAAGAAATTCTACGAAAAATTTTTAACCCTGACAAAATTAATTTGGCAAGCCTCGGTAATAAAACTCCGCATATTCATTGGCATATCATTCCTCGCTTTAAAGAGGATCCACACTTTCCAAATTCGCATTGGGGAGAAAAATTAAGAGAAGGTTTACATCAAGCGATATCAGAAACAGAAAAAAACGAATTGATTAAATTACTTAATCAATCGTTAAACTAATAAACGCGTCACAACTTTTCCTTGCTGAATATGACTTTCGATAATTTCATCAATATCTTGTTCATCTACAAAGTTATACCAAATAGCTTCCGGATAAACTACAAGCAAAGGACCTTCACTACAACGATCAAAACATCCAGCTCGATTAATTCTTACCTGTGATTTACCCTTTAAATCAAGCGCTTTAATTTTTGACTTCATATATATAAACATAGCTTCACTTCCTTTATCAGAGCAGCAAGCTTCTCCATCATCACGCTGATTTAAACAAAAGAAAATATGATATTTGTAGTAATTCATTTATTGAGATGATAATGTTTCGTCTTTTGTAAAAGTCCATGTTCTTGTAATGCTTAATATATCCACTTCTTTTCTAATATCTTCGGGAAAGGGTGCATAAGGCGCCCCTAACTCTACAATTCTTTTGGCAGCTTCATCTAAAATCTTAAATCCTGAACTTTGATTAATCTCAATTGATTCAATTCTGCCATCAGGCTTTAAAGATACGGTCATTCTTAAGTGCCCTGAAAATTTCTTTTCACGCGCCTCTTCTGGATAATTCATATTACCTAAAGTTTCTACTTTTTGTCTCCATGCTTCTGCATAAAGCGCATATTTATATTCTTTCGTACGTGCACCTATATATTTGCGTCTAGGCTGTTTTTCAAAATTAGAAGTTTCATTTGATAACGATGCATCTGAAGCACTAATCTCACTCGCGCTGGCTAGGATATCCTCTTTACTAATCGATTTATTAATAACTTTTGATTCTTTAGGTTGTTGCACTGCTTTAGGTTCGTTTAATAATTGCGCATCTTTCTTTACAATTTTTTCTTGTGAGAAGCTTGAGGCTTTACCAGCAATGGCTTGATCGCCACGATTATTAAGTTGAAATGTATTTCTATTCTCAGTAATGATAGGGAGTGGTGTCTTTTTATGGACATCCTTTTCAATATTGCCACCTTTATTAGAGTTACTTTGCGCTAAAACTTCTGCATCCTCTTGATTTTTATCTTTAGAGTTTGTTAAAACCACCTCAATCTCTGAAAACTTATTTTGAAAAGGTTTGATAGGGTTAAAGTGTATGAGTTGAATAGCAAGAAAATGTAATACAAATGATAAAAGAATTGAAAGTTTAAGAATATTATCCTTATACAAACTCTCATCTTTGGGCATAACTTAAACTATCCCTTGTAATAATCTTTGATGGATGCCATTAAAGCTACCATTGCTCATAATAAGAATATGATCGCCTGATTTCGCCTCTTTTAAAATAGCTTCGATAAAATTTTTCATATCTTGCCCTACAAATGACTTATCTTTGATGGATACCAGTGCTTCTTCGGCACTCCAAGTTAATTTTTCACCATAACA
>RFPQ01000110.1 GCA_009926035.1 Betaproteobacteria bacterium | reverse complement strand
ATCCAGTTGAATATATTGAGCGTCATTTTGGCAAGTGGGCGCTGATCTTTTTGTGCTTAACGCTGAGCATGACACCATTAAGAAGAATTACAAAAATTAATCAGTGGATTTTATATAGAAGAATGTTGGGGCTTTTTGTATTTTTCTATGCCTCAATCCATCTCCTTTGTTATATAGGGCTTGATTATCAATTTGCATGGATAGATATTAAAAACGATATTATGAAACATCGTTATGTACTCGTGGGTTTTTTAGGTTGGCTTTTATTGTTACCTTTAGCTGTAACTTCTTCAGATAAGATGATTCGAAGATTAAAAGGTAACTGGAAAAGATTACATAGTCTTACATATCTAATAGCAATATTAGGCGTACTTCATTTTATCTGGCTTGTTAAAAAAGATATATCTGAGCCTCTTATATATGCTGCAATAGTTTTATTATTATTAATTTTAAGATTAAATTTTTCTAAAAATCGAAATTTTTAATATTCCGCTACACACCCCTATTCGTTCTGAGGAAAATTCTCGTCATTTTGGCTAGCTTTAAATTCTTCTAAGAATTTCTTCATAGATTGATTCATATCTTTCTCATAGTCATTACACGTTCGCAATCGATTACCTTTAAACTTAGCTAAATGCTTTGAAAATGATTGGTCAATACCTTGAATAATATGCGGCATGATTAATTTGGCACGATTCTTAAACCCTAACTGCTTGTCTTCCTCATTATTCTTACGAGCTACTTTGGTAAGATTATTCACACAGCTAGACATTTTTAAAGCATTCATTGAAGGACAATATTGAAGTTTTAAATACTGCACGGCATAGCAGGAGCCTAGATATAGATCCGCAGGATTTTCTTCAGCATTAGTTTCTGCCATCAGCATTTCGTTTGAAATGCACAATAATATGAGAGTAAATAGAGTTTTACTTAAGCGTTGAAACATGTGTAGGTGAAACCCCATGACATTCTATTTCATCTGTTACTTTAGGTTTTTGCCATGATTGTTTTAAGGTTTTAGTTAAATACTGGGTTTTAGCTTTAAAAGGAAGCTTTAAAATGGGACGCTTAATTTTAATTGGAACATTCATGATCTAGTGCATGATTTTCTTTAACTCATAATTACTGCAATTAGGGCATCGATGTAAACCTAGTATTTCATCGTAAGCAGTCTCATCAATTCGACCATCCCAACCACAAGCTGGGCATTTGAATTGAATGCGTTGATTCTGAGATCCTTTATCGTCATGCATTACTTCACCCTATAACCTCAGACTACTCCTAAAAAATGAAAAATCCATCTTTTTTTGTACCCAAAAACCCTTTTACAATTGCTTGTATTGGGTGATTTTAGACTTTAAAAACCTCTTGAAATTAACCTTATTAGGTAGAGAATTGTTCTTATGAGAAAAGTAATATTAATAACTTTAATAACGCTAATTACAAATCAGGCTTTTGCTATTTGCAGCACGAGAACGATTGATAGTAATACTCGCATTATCTCTCTCGCAAAAGATTATGCGGAGCAAGCTGATGTTGAATTTAAAAAAGAAAATACGATAAGAGGTTGTGAGCTTTTACATGTCAGCAGATCTTTTATTAATCAATCAGAAAATAAAAAAATGATGCATCAAATCGGATCTTTGTATGACAAAAAATGTGGGAAAGTAAATACGGAGAATATCTAAAAAAACTTCTAGTTAAAATATCAAATTAATATCCCTTAAAAAATTGTTACAACTATTGATTTAGCATTTTTTTTAGAATAGGATAAATAGCTTTTTTGAAATTTAGATAATTAAATTTTGAGGAGTAAATATGATGAAAAAAATATTAGCTTTTGTTTTTTTATTTACCTTCTTTAGCAGCCCTCTTTTTGCAGAAGAAGATTTAGGCTTTAAACCATTCCATCCAACAGATGCATTATTAATTGGTGGCAATGGTGGCTTTAACCCTGGCAGTGAATACGGAAATAAAGTTGAAGCGGAGCCGGAGCTTGATTTTAAACCATTCCATCCAACGGATGCATTATTGATTGGTGGTAATGGTGGCTTTAACCCTGGATCTGAATATAGTGAGGGCAAATAATATTTAATTTACATTTAAGCATTACTTTTAATAAGCCACCTTCGAGTGGCTTTCTTTTTATCTGCGATTAATTCTTAATACCAAAGAATCTCTGGATTACGGATATTTCAGAATACACCAAACATAAAAAAGATACGCGTTAAAACAACAAGCCCCCAGTGAAACTGAGGGCTTGTTGTTTTAAGGAAATCAATTAATATGTCTAAGTATTAATTAATCTTGTCATCTGAAATGACATTTTTAATTTACGCCTATACACTTAACATGACAAGTGTAAATTTATTACTAAATTTTGTAGCACAACCCTATTTCACCCAGGCTATTTTTAAGGAATCAAACTGCCTAATACTTATTTTCTAATTGGCCACATAAAAATCACTAAGGCTAATAGTTGCGCTATAACAAATCCTAAAATATTTTGTGGAGCAATACCTACAAAAGTGTCTGTTAAACTTCGAGCAAATGTCACAGCTGGATTGCAAAAGAAAGTGGAAGAAGTAAACCAGTAACCTGCGGTCACTATTAAGGCCACAAGCATCGCAATATGTTTCTTGGCATATTTCAATCCTAAATAAATCACTGAAAGTAATATCAGTGTCGCAATCAATTCACTCACCCAAATACCTAATCCAGTTCTTATCTTAGTAGATGTTTGAATGATAGATAAGTTAAACATCAAATGTGTCATCCAAACGCCTAAGATTGCGCCTGTAATTTGTGAAGCAATATAAGGTAATAAATCTTTTCCTTTTAATTGTTTTTGTCTATAAGCCACCACACTGACTAGTGGATTAAAGTGCGCCCCTGAAATAGGGCCTAAAATCATTATCAATACATAAAGACCAGCACCTGTCGCAATACTGTTACCGAGGAGCGTCACCGCATCATTGCCGGACGAAAGTGCTTGTCCCATAAGGCCTGAGCCCGTGATCACAGAGAGTAAAACTGCGGTGCCAAAGAATTCTGCTAGATATTTTTTATTCATAATGAATGTCCTGAATAGCTTTCTTTAAGGATGATAAATCTAGTTGATCGATAGGTAATTTAATAAGTGCTTCAATATTCTTTTTTAATGCTAATAATGTTTTTTGAAATGCTTCTCGTTTAATTGCATCTGTTCCTTCAACACTTGCAGGATCAGGCAATCCCCAATGTGCTGTTGATGGATGACCTAACCAAATAGGGCACGATTCATTTGCTGCGTTATCGCATACTGTAATAATGAAATCCATTTGAGGTGAATTGGGTGCACTATATTCATCCCAATTCTTGGATCGTAATTTATCTTCTGGATAACCCATTGCTAATGCTAACTCAGAAGCAAAAGGATTGACTCTTCCTGCTGGATTAGAGCCTGCAGAATAACCAATAAATTTACCGCCACTTAATGTAGTTACTAGTGCTTCAGCCAAAATGCTGCGGGCAGAGTTACCTGTGCAGAGAAAGAGGATGTTGTAGGATTTCATATTGCAATTATACGAGATTAGGATTGTGAAAATTATGACACTTTTCTAACACACTCCTATTTCACCCCTGCCACTTTTGACCTACTCAAAC
>RFPQ01000109.1 GCA_009926035.1 Betaproteobacteria bacterium | reverse complement strand
TCGCACCTAATCCATAAAGCACTTGTGAGGTATTGATTGGAATAAATTCGAAACCGCTTTGATTGATATCGGGTGGTAATAATTCCACACCATTAGGCTTACAATCTTCAAAAAAGATTTGAATGTTATCTGTATTATTCATATCAGCTGACATTGAAGCTGCTAAGAATGCTGCGGGGTAATGCGTTTTTAAATAAGCGGTTTGGTAGGCGACCATCGCATACGCTGCCGCATGTGATTTATTAAAACCATAGCCTGCAAATTTTTCGAGCAAATCAAAAAGTTCTCGCGCCTGTCTCTCATTGAGCCCGTTCTTAAGAGAGCCTGCTACAAAACCTTCACGCTGCGCATCCATCTCCTCGACTTTTTTCTTGCCCATCGCACGACGAAGTAAATCCGCAGCACCTAATGAGTAGCCTGCAACCGTTTGTGCAATTTGCATCACCTGCTCTTGGTAAACCGCAATACCATATGTTTCTTTTAAAATGGATTCCGTTGATGGATGAGGATATACGATGCGCTGTTGTCCATGTTTACGTTTACAAAAATCTGGGATTAAATCCATAGGGCCTGGACGATAAAGTGCCACGAGTGCGACAATATCTTCAAAGCAATCAGGCTTCGCTTGTTTCAACATGTCTTTCATACCGCGAGACTCTAACTGGAAGACGGCTGTCGTATTAGCATTCTTTAACAGTTGAAAAACTGTCTTATCATCAAGCTGCAAATGATTCAAATCAAGCGGCGGTAAATTATCTGTTGCACGTAAAATATTCGCATTCTTCAATGCCATCGCAAGAATGGTCAATGTGCGCAATCCTAAAAAGTCGAACTTCACTAAACCTAGCTCTTCAATATCATCCTTATCAAATTGACTCACTAAACTTTCACCATTCGCCTGACAATAGATCGGTGTGAAGTTTGAAATTTTTCCTGGTGCGATTAAAACACCTCCTGCATGCATACCTACATTACGCACAACACCCTCGAGCCTTAGGGCGAGGTCAATTAATTCTTTCACTTCTTCTTCTTTGTTATAACGATCTTGTAACTGTGGCTCTTTGTTTAATGCATCTTCTAAGGTGATGCCTAATTCCATGGGAATCAATTTTGCAATGCCATCGACAAAATTAAATGGCAAATCAAGCACACGTCCTACGTCACGAATTACAGCGCGGGCTGCCATCGTACCGAAGGTCACAATTTGTGAAACGGAACCAGCACCATATTTTTGTTTGACGTAATCGATGACACGATCTCGGCCCTCTTGGCAGAAGTCGATATCAAAGTCCGGCATCGATACACGATCAGGATTTAAGAAACGCTCAAAGAGAAGTTGATATTGAATAGGGTCAAGATCGGTAATCCTTAAACTATAGGCAACTAATGATCCTGCGCCTGATCCTCGACCAGGCCCTACAGGTACACCATTATTTTTAGCCCAATTGATAAAGTCGGCCACGATTAAGAAATAGCCTGCGAAACCCATTTGATTGATGATAGACGTTTCAAAAAGTATACGCTCGTCGTATTGTTTTCTTACTTCGTTTCTTTTTAGCTCATCCGGAAAAAGTTCTTTTAAACGAACCTCTAATCCTTTTTTAGATTCTGAAATTAAAAAGTCTTCAAGCTTTTCTTGATTCGGTGTGGGGAAATCAGGCAAATAATTTTTGCCTAAGATAAATTCAAAGTTACAACGCTTTGCAATCTCCACTGAATTTTGTAATGCTTGTGGAATATCAGAAAATAAAGCTGTCATCTCAGTTTCATTTTTAAAATACTGTTCGTGTGAAAATAATTTAGGTCGACGGTGATCTGCCATAATATAACCTTCAGCGATACAAGTTCTTGCCTCATGTGCACGGTAATCATCAGCATCCATAAATTGGATAGGCTGGGTTGCGACCACTGGAATTTCTAAACTTTGCGCGAGACTTAAAGATTGGTTGATAAAACGTGTTTCATTTTTTTTATCATCGCCCTCTGCTATACGCTGGATTTCAATATAAAAACGATTCTTAAAATGAACTGCCCAATCTTTCAGAGCATTGATCGCGATATCGGTTTGTTCTTGAAGGATGGCTTGACCAACATCCCCCATCATCCCTCCTGAGAGAATGATAAGACCTTCATTTTTTTCTAATAACCAAGATTTTTTGACTTCGGCTCGACCTCGATACTGATTCTCTAGATAAGCACGTGTCAGAATTTCGGAGAGCGCAAGATAGCCCTTGTCATTTTGGCAGAGGGCTAAAATTCGATAAGGTTGATCGCGATTTATTTCGTTCTCAATCCAAAGGTCAGCGCCTAAAATAGGCTTAATCCCTTTTTCACGCGCTTTCTTAAAAAACTTCACTAAACCAAAAACGTTATTTAAATCGG
This sequence comes from Betaproteobacteria bacterium, assembly GCA_009926035.1. Lineage (GTDB taxonomy): Bacteria > Pseudomonadota > Gammaproteobacteria > Burkholderiales > Methylophilaceae > Methylopumilus. The sequence goes on along the minus strand of RFPQ01000109.1, from coordinate 1,339 downwards.
TGAGTGCCAATGCTGGCATATTGTCGATTGAGGCTTTTTCCACATAGTCATCAATGCGCACAATCCCATCGGTGATGGAATATTCGCTATGACACCTTAAATGAACAAATGAGACGGGATGGGCTTCAGACATAGATGTATTTTAAAGGATGAATGACTTAAAAATTGAAGCTTCAATACAAAAAAAGTACTTGATCTACCATTAAAAAAATAACTGATGTATATTGTCAACTATTACTCATTTTCAAAGGAATGTAAATCATGGCAGTGACTCTTAAAGGCGGCCCAGTCAAAATAGGGGGTCAATTTCTAAGCAAAGGACAAAAAGCACCTGACTTTAGTCTTGCTGACAAAACACGTGCTGACGTTAATCTTGCTAACTTTGCGGGTAAACGCAAAGTGTTAAACATTTTTCCAAGTGTCGACACACCGACTTGTGCGACTTCAGTCAGAAAATTTAACGAAGCTGCGGCTAAACTCAATAACACGGTTGTGTTATGTATCTCAGCTGATTTACCATTTGCGCAGAATCGTTTTTGTGGTGCCGAAAAAATTGAAAACGTGCAGACACTTTCAACATTCCGGAATACCAAAAAATTTGCGACTGATTATGGTGTATCGATTGAAGACACAAGTTTAGCTGGCCTAACTTCTCGCGCTGTTATTGTATTGAATGAAAATAATGAAGTCATTCATAGCGAACTTGTTGCAGAAATTACCGAAGAACCTAACTACGAAGCTGCGTTAAACGTGCTTTAGTCTTTTGGCTTTCGGTTGCTACCTGCCACCATTTTAATTTCAAATAAACGACACTCTAATGCCCCGTTAAATAGCGGGGTTTTTTTTGAAGGTTTCAATCGCATGTCTTTTGGCATTTCAAGATCTGCGGTTAAAAAATAAGTATCCCAGCCGCCGAAGGATTCTTTCATGTGCTTCGCCCAAACGGGATAAACTTCTTTTAAATCTTCATCTTCGCCTATACGTTGGCCATAAGGTGGATTCGTGACAAGCACACCTTCAGCTGCGGGCGGCTCCAATTTAATGAAATCACTTTGCATCACTTTTGCAACTTCTTCCAAACCTGCTACTTTTAAATTATGACGTGTGACTCTGACAGCTCTTAAATCCATATCCGATCCATAGATCTCTAAAAATTCAATCGACTTCATATGTTGAAGTGCTTCACTTTTAATTTTTTTCCAAAGATTTTCATCAAAGGATTTAAGATGTTGAAAACCAAATGTGCGCTTCAACCCAGGTGGTTGGTTGACTGCCATCATGGCAGCTTCAATCAGAAAAGTACCACTTCCACACATAGGATCTAAAAAGGGTGTGCCGG
>RFPQ01000108.1 GCA_009926035.1 Betaproteobacteria bacterium | reverse complement strand
TTTCAATTTACTTAATGACTATCTTAAAAAATTTGGTTTAAGTTATGGCAGCTTTAATGCACATAATAGTCTTTGGGAAATGGCTGAAAGAACTCATCACGACTTAATACATCGTTTAGCACTTATTCCAAGAACCATGGAAGCAAGAGGTCTTGATGTGACGCCCCCTATTATTGAAAAATTTAAGCAGCAGAAAGATGATGAAATTGCATCGATTCTACAAATCATTTATGAAGAAGAGATTCATCATGTATCCATCGGTAATATTTGGTATCGCTGGGCATGTGAATCTCAGAAGCTAGACCCCCATGAAACCTATAAGAATTTACTGAAAAATTACAATATTGAATTAAATTATGAAAAGCTAAATAAAGAAGCACGTTATAAAGCAGGCTTTTTAAAAGAAGAGCTTATTTAAATCTTAAAAAGATTTAATACACCTTTAAAATCAGAGTGGTTAAATTTAAATCGTGCCTTTTCTTGAACAACAGGCTTAGCATGATACGCGATACTATATTGAGCTTCAGCTAACATCTTTAAATCATTCGCTCCATCCCCAATCACTATTGTTTTTGACTTATCAATGTTAAGTTTGGCTTGAAAATCTTTTACTGTCTGAGCCTTCACTTCATCGTTCACAATGCGGCCTAAAATTTTACCTGTAAGTTTCTTATCTTTAATTTCAAGCTGATTAGATATAGCAACATCAATGCCTAGTTTATTCTTCACATAATCTGCAAAATAATCAAAGCCACCTGAAACAAGTACTGTCGTGACGTTATTTTTACGGCAAGCCTCAATCCATGCATGAGTGCCCTCGTTAAATTTTAATCTTTCTTCTATGACCTTAAAGAGCATCTCCTCTCCTAGACCTTCTAACAAAGAAACGCGCTTAATGAGACTTTGTGAAAAATCAATTTCGCCCATCATGGCGCTTTTAGTTATCAAAGCGACATCTTCTTTTTTGCCGCACATATCTGCAATTTCATCGATACATTCAATCGATATGAGTGTTGAATCCATGTCCATCACACACAAGCTAAATTCATTTAAGGCTCTGTAGTTATCTAACATTGCAAAATCTATATGTTTTAGATGAAGTTGATTTTTTAAATCTCCTGATAACTCAGTTCTAATATCATATATAACAGCGTTGTCATTGATAAGCTTATATGGGGAAGCTACCACCTGGCCTAAAATTTCAGAGATTTCTGCCAAATGACTTTGAGAACTATATGAAGATTGAACTAATAATTTCATAGAATGAATAAATGATAAAAGGCTCTAAAAGAATAATTCTAACATTGCTATGAAAATATAATTCTTAACTAGCATGTTTGTCTAAATTCGTAGAAAATAATGCTTATTTAGCTCCTTTTTTACCATGAATCTCCACGAATATCAGGCCAAACAATTAATTGCAAAATACGGCATTTCTGTTCCAAAAGGTATTGTAATTAAGTCGATAGATGAGGTGGATCAATCAATAGGCGAACTGGAAACTTCCTCTTATGTCATCAAAGCGCAAATTCACGCCGGTGGGAGAGGTAAAGCTGGTGGCGTTAAGATTGTTAGCTCTAAAAAAGAGGTATCTGAAGTTGTCAATTCACTTCTCCATAAAAAACTTGTTACTTATCAAAACAAGCCAGATGGCCAGCCTGTTAGTTCAATTCTTATCGAAGAATCATGCGAGATCGAAAAAGAGTTATATTTTTCTATATTGATTGATAGGCAATCAGAAAAAATTGTTGTCATTGCATCTTCTGCTGGCGGCATGGAAATTGAAGAAATTTCTAAAAATAATCCTGAAAAAATTATCAAAGAATTATGTAGTCCTATTAGCGGGCTCATGGACTTTCAATCGCGAAATATTGCTTTTGCATTAGATTTGCCTATCGAAATGATTAATGATTTTGTTAAGTTTGCTCGAAGTGCTTTTAAGGTCTTTGTTGAAAGTGATTTAGTGCTATTAGAGATTAATCCGCTAGTGATTACTTCTGATAAAAAAATAATTGCTCTCGACTGCAAAGTAACAGTCGATGACAATGCGCTCTGCAAACAAAAAACATTGGCTGAACTTCGTGATTGGTCACAAAATGATTCAAAAGAAGCTGAGGCTTTTAACGCTGGATTAAACTATATTGCTCTTAATGGCAATATTGGCTGCATGGTCAATGGCGCAGGTCTTGCTATGGCTACTATGGATCTTATTAAACTTTATGGTGGGGAGCCTGCAAACTTTTTAGACGTTGGCGGCGGAGCAACTGCTGAAACTGTTGCGAAAGCTTTTAAAATTATTCTTGATGATAAGAACGTGCAAGTTGTTTTAGTTAATATTTTTGGCGGTATTATGCGTTGCGATATTATTGCGGAAGGCATTATTGCTGCAGTTAAAGAGGTTGGTATTCAGATACCTATTGTGGTGAGATTAGAGGGCACCAATGTTGATCCTGGTAAAAAACTTTTACAATCAAGCGGCTTAAATATCAAAGCTGCAAATTCACTTACTGAAGCGGCAACCATCGCGACTAGTCTTATAAAAAAATAAATGTCTATTCTGATTAATAAATCTACCAAAGTAATTTGCCAGGGATTTACTGGCAAACAGGGTACTTTTCACTCGGAGCAAGCGCTCTCATATGGCACGAAATTAGTAGGTGGAGTTACGCCCGGCAAAGGCGGTACATCTCACCTTAATTTACCTGTATTTAATACAGTAAGAGATGCAATTAAAATGACTGGTGCCAATGCTTCAGTAATTTATGTTCCTCCCGCTTATGCTGCAGACTCAATTATCGAAGCTTCGGAAGAGGGTATTGAGATTATTGTATGCATTACAGAAGGTATTCCAATTCAAGATATGATTAATGTGAAGGCAGCTTTACGCGCTAATCAATCAAAACTTATTGGGCCTAACTGTCCTGGCATTATTACTCCTGGTGAATGCAAGATTGGTATCATGCCTGCCAGCATTCATTTGCCTGGATCGATTGGTATTATTTCAAAATCAGGCACACTGACTTATGAAGCTGTTCAGCAAACTACTATGCTTGGGCTAGGTCAAAGCACATGTGTTGGTATTGGTGGAGACCCTATCAAAGGACTTAATTTTATTGAATGCTTAGAAATGTTTGAGGAAGATAAGAATACCAAGGGAATGATCCTAGTCGGTGAAATTGGCGGCTCGGATGAAGAAGCAGCTGCTGAATATATTAAACAATATATTAAAAAACCTATCGCAGGTTATATTGCAGGCATTACAGCTCCCGAAGGCAAAAGAATGGGTCATGCAGGCGCTATTATTTCGCAAGGTTCTGGTCTTGCAATTGATAAAATCAAAGCATTGGAGAAGGTCGGTGTTAGCATGTCAAAATCTCCTGCAGACATGGGCATTACCATGCAAGCTTTATTAAAAAAATAAAAATTGTATAAAAAAAATCTCTTCATTTTTCTTTTAATTGGTTCTTTCTTTGCTTCAATTGCATATGCTGAAGAATCTGTGAATTATCTTTTAACGGCAGCCTCAAAAGGTGATGTTGAAACAGTAAGTGCTATTTTGGAAAGTGGCGGTAATCCAAATACAAAAGATGAGGACGGTGTCACAGCACTTATGTATGCTGCAAGAAAAGACATGGATAAAATTATAGCGCTTTTGATTAAAAAAGGTGCGGCAGTGAATGCAACAGAAAATAATGGTTGGACTGCATTAATGTTTGCAGCTAAAAAAAACTATGTGCGATCAGTTCAATTATTA
>RFPQ01000107.1 GCA_009926035.1 Betaproteobacteria bacterium | reverse complement strand
TATAAAATATGATGCGTTTTTAAAAATAGCCATGCGCTTTACCTAAACCTGTTCAATCCAATCAAAATGCTATCACGAGAATAGGATTTTAGATAAAATGTACCACTTGAACATACTTTATATATGGAGCTTTCTGCAATGAGTGGTCGAAATGTTTTTTTTATTCTCATCTTGTCATTTTTAATTGCAAGTACAGCAATTTCTGCAACGATAGAGCATAAAAACCCACCTCAAGCAGTTGGGAGTGTATGCGCAGCATGTCACGCAATTGATGGTAATAGCATTATTAGTGCCAATCCAAAATTAGCAGGACAACACGCAGAATATCTTTACAAACAATTAATAAATTTTAAATCTGGTGATCGCGCAAACGCAGTAATGTCTGGAATGGCAGCAATGTTATCAGATGCTGACATGCATGCGGTGGCAGAATACTTTTCTAAACAAACATTAAATTTAGGCCAAGCTAAAACAAATGGTGCGGGGTCTTTAGGCGAAAAAATTTATCGTGCAGGTATCCAGGCCAATGGCCTGCCAGCCTGTGCTTCTTGCCATGGACCTTCAGGCGATGGTCTTCCTGTTAAATATCCACGTTTAGGAGGCCAACACACAGAGTATGTTTTAAATCAATTAAGACAGTTTAGACTCGGTACTCGAGCAAATGATGAAGCAAAAGTAATGCGAACCATTGCTACTAAATTAACTGATCAAGAAATGGAAGCAGTAGCAGATTACATTCAAGGTTTAAGATAAGTCATTTTAACTTGCGTATTAAGCATAATTGCTGCAACTTCCTTGCAGTTTTCCTAGTCAGACCTTTTCATTTTTAAAAATGAGTTATTTTGAAATCTTCGACAATTAATTCCAAAAAAATAAATCAATTGCTAAGCTCAATGAGCTTCGCGGTGTCGATGCTTGTATTTTTGGGCATTGCATCAATCATAGGAACAATGCTTAAGCAGAATGAGCCCTATGAGAACTACATTATTAAATTAGGCCAATTTTGGTTTGAATATTTTGAAAAAATTGGTCTTTACGATGTATATCACAGCATTTGGTTTTTAATAATTCTTCTTTTTTTGGTTTTATCTACAACGCTTTGTATTACTAAAAATACACCAGCAATTCTTAAGGACTTTTCAGTATTTAAAGATTCTTTAGAGGAAAAATCACTTTTATCATTCACACATCATCTTGTTATAAAAAATAATAGGCATGTGAATACTTCAAAAATTCTTCATTATTTAAATCAAACTAAATATAAGGTAAAAGAGAAATCGAAAGAAAATGGCGATTTTTTAATTGTTGCCAAGAAGGGAAACTACCAGCGCTTAGGTTATATTTTGACGCATATTGGAGTAGTAATAATTTGCTTAGGCGGGTTATTGGATGGCAATCTGATTTTTAAAGCTCAAGAATTATTAGGCTATAAAAAAATTGAAACATTAGATATGCCAGCTTCAAAGGTTCCAGAAGCAAGTAGATTAAGTGTGAGCAATACCTCATTTAGAGCAAATATGACACTTGCTGAGGGCTCTTCAGACAATGTTGCATTTGTCAGAATGAAAGATGGATACCTTGTTCAAGATTTGCCTTTTAAAATAACCCTAAAAGATTTTAGAATTAATCATTATTCAACAGGTATGCCAAAATCCTTTGAAAGTGATTTGGTAATTTCCGATCCTGAACTTTCTCAGGATATAACAAAAACAATTAGCGTTAATCATCCTTTTACCTATAAAGGTATAACAATATATCAATCAGATTTTCAAGATGGAGGCACAAAGCTAAACATTAATTTGCGAAGCCTATTGAATTCTAACTTTACTCAAAAAATAGATGGAAAGATTTTTGATAAAGTCAAATTAGATAAAGATCAAATCACATACGAGTTTAATGATTTTAAAAAATTTAATGTATTACATTTAAAAGAGGGCGAAAAAGAAAAACCTAGAAATGTAGGTCCAAGCGTCACTTACAAGGTTAGGAATAACTCAGGACAGGCTCGGGAATACCTTTCATATCAATATGCCATGCCAATTGAAGGACGTTCATTCTTTATAAGTGGCATGAGAGAATCGCCGCAAGAAGATTTCAAATACTTAAAAATCCCTGCAGATGCAAAAGGCTCAATACATGACTTTATGGTGTTTAAAGATGCTCTTCAAAATAAAACACTGATTGAATCTGTTGCAAAAAAAATAGCCAATCAATCAACGAGTAATATAGATAAAAATAATGAAGTTAAAGAATCATTTGAAAAGAGTGTTAATAAATTAATGGCTTTATTTGGGCAAGGAGGATTTTCAAATATTGCTGAAAATATAGATAAAAATATTCCAGCTAATGAAAAAGAAAAAGCAGTACAAACTTACTTAAAAATTATTGATATTGCATCAAGTGAGATTTATAAAGCTAGATTTAATTTGGCAGATAAAGATCTCAATCAAACCCGAATCATATTTATACAAGATGCATTAAATGCTTATAGTGATTTATTTTTTTACGGAGCTCCTTATTACTTTGAATTAACAAGTTATGAACAAAAAGAAGCTAGCGGACTCCAATTGACTAAATCGCCTGGCCAATTTTGGGTTTATCTTGGGTCCTTAAGTTTAGTGCTTGGTATTTTTTCAATGATTTATTTACATGAAAGAAAATTATGGTTGCTTATAAAAGCAAAAGGGGGCGTTATACTTGCTTTAAGCTCTAATCGTAAGAATATAGATTTTGAAAATGACTTCAAGAAATTAATTCAAGAAATTAAGAAAATCATTCAATAATAGGTGAAATATGTTCAATAAATTATTTAAATCTTCTAAAGCGACATTTCAAACATTTAATGTTTTTTATCTTGCTTTTTTATTAGGCGGTGCCTTGTATGCACTGAAAACATTCCATAGTTATATGGATGTTTATGAAAAAGTAATTTTATTTGGAAGTGTTGGATTTTTTTCATGGCTTGGTTGGAAATGGAATAATTTTAAAAAAATTACGATTTTGGTTTTTGTGATTAGTCTTTTCGCGATTCATTTATATCAAGGCGTTTTAGCTAATAATGAGCAAATCTTTTTATTAAAATATTTAATAGCAAGTCAATCAGCAATTATGTGGATGAATGTTTTTTTTGTGCTTTCACTTTTACTCTATTGGCTAGGTCTTCTTACAAAAAATAATTTAATAGATAATATTGCCTCCTCGTTCACGTTTGTAGCAGTTTTGTTTGGTTTCATTGGATTACTTGTCAGATGGTATGAATCTTATTTATTGGGTCTTGATATTGGTCATATTCCAATCAGTAACCTATACGAGGTATTTGTTTTATTTTGTTTAATTACCTCCCTTCTATATTTATTTTACGAAGAAAGGTTTAATACAAAAAAATTAGGCGCTTTTGTATTGATTGTCATTAATGCGGCTGTAGGATTTATTTTATGGTACACATTTGATCGGCATGCAGATGGTGTTCAGCCTCTTGTGCCCGCTCTTCAGTCTTACTGGATGAAAATACATGTGCCTGCTAATTTCATAGGATATGGATCATTTTCATTAGCAGCTATGGTATCGGTTGCTTACTTATTTTCAGGCAAAAAAATACTAAATTCTTATTTGCCAAAATTAGCTGTCCTTGATGACCTTATTTATAAGTCTATAGCAATCGGATTTATTTTTTTTACAATCGCAACGATATTAGGTGCCATATGGGCAGCAGAAGCTTGGGGTGGTTATTGGTCATGGGACCCAAAAGAAACATGGGCACTAATCGTTT
>RFPQ01000106.1 GCA_009926035.1 Betaproteobacteria bacterium | reverse complement strand
AAGGCCGTGAAAAAGACTTCTTATTTATAGAAGATGCAATCTATCAAGATCACAACTTAGTTTTACACTAATTACCTTCTATATTTTGAATGATGCGGGTAATAATGCCTGCCTGATTTAACGTGTAGAAATGTAAGCTTGGCACATCCCATCCAATCAATGTTTCACAAAGTTCAGATATGACGTCAACACCGTAGGATCTCAAGGAAGGTAAATCGTCTCCAAAACTTTCTAACTTTATTCTTAGCCAGCGAGGTATCTCTGCGCCGCAATTCGATGCAAAGCGAGCTAATTGCTTAATGTTATAGATTGGCATCACACCTGGAATGACTGGTACCTCAATATCTGCAATCAAACATTCATCCATAAATCTAAAATAGGCATCCGAATTAAAAAAGAATTGTGTAATCGCTGAATTAGCGCCCGCATCTATTTTATTTTTAAAGTTTTGAATATCTATTTGTGCTGAGGCAGCCTCGGGGTGATATTCGGGATAAGCCGCTACCTCAATATGAAAATAATCATTCGTTTCTTGTCGAATGAAACTTACTAACTCATTAGCGTGCTTAAATTCTCCGCTTGGTAATTGGCCTTGAGGCACATCGCCTCGCAAAGCCACGAGATGCTTGATACCATGCTGCTGATATTGATCGAGTAAAGTTTTAATTTCTGCCTTTGTCGATGAAATACCTGAAATATGAGGCACGGCATTAAAGCCTTCTTTTTTTATTTCTAGAACCGTTTCAAGTGTTCGATCGCGCGTTGAGCCGCCTGCACCAAATGTCACTGAATAAAATTCAGGTTTGAATACAGATAGCTGCTGACGTGTGTCGGCTAAGTTTTTAACCCCTTCCGATGTATTGGGAGGAAAAAACTCAAAACTATAAGAAACTTTTTTAGCCATTATTAATAACGATAATGCTCAGGTTTGTAAGGGCCCTCTTCCTTAACGCCAATATACTTAGCTTGTGCTTCTGACAAGCTTGTAAGTTGTGCATTTAATTTTTTCAATTGCAAGCGAGCCACTTTCTCATCTAAGTGTTTTGGTAAAGTATATACGCCCACAGGATATTTTTCAGCGTGCGCAAATAATTCAATTTGAGCAATCGTTTGATTCGCGAAAGATGAGCTCATAACATAACTTGGATGACCTGTGCCACAACCTAAATTCACGAGTCTACCTTTTGCAAGCAGGATGATGCGTTTACCGTCTTTAAAAATCACGTGATCTACTTGTGGTTTAATTTCTTCCCATTTGCAATCGCTTAATGATGCAACATCAATTTCGTTATCAAAATGGCCAATATTACAAACGATTGCTTGATCTTTCATCCGTGACATATGGTCATGCGTAATCACATGATAATTACCTGTCGCTGTCACAAAGATATCTGCATGCTCTGCTGCATAATCCATAGTGACCACACGATATCCTTCCATCGCGGCTTGAAGTGCGCAAATAGGATCAATTTCAGTCACCCAAACTTGTGCTGATAAAGCGCGAAGCGCTTGAGCTGAACCCTTACCCACATCACCGTATCCAGCTACAACTGCTACCTTACCTGCAATCATGACATCAGTTGCACGCTTAATAGCATCTACTAAAGATTCACGGCAACCATAAAGATTATCAAATTTAGATTTAGTCACTGAATCATTCACATTAATGGCAGGGAAAGCCAATTTACCTTCTTTATGCATTTGATATAAACGATGGACACCTGTCGTGGTTTCTTCGGTTACACCTTTGATGTGCTTAAGTCTCTCAGAGTACCAATGAGGATCTTTTGCTAATTTTTGTTTAATTGAGTTAAAAAGACAAATCTCTTCTTCGCTTGAAGGTTTAGAAATGACTGAAGCATCTTTTTCTGCACGCGAACCTAGATGAAGAAGTAAAGTGGCATCACCGCCATCATCTAAAATCATATTGGTATAGCCACCATCGCTCCATTCAAAAATACGGTGTGTATATTCCCAATATTGATCAAGCGTTTCACCTTTAAAAGCAAAAACAGGGGTGCCACTCTTGGCAATTGCAGCAGCAGCATGGTCTTGGGTTGAATAGATATTGCATGACGCCCATCTTACTTCAGCACCTAAATCTTTAAGCGTCTCGATCAGCACCGCTGTTTGAATGGTCATATGCAATGATCCGCTGATACGGGCACCCTTTAATGGCTTTTCTTTTGCATATTCTTCACGAATAGCCATGAGTCCTGGCATTTCAGTTTCTGCAATAGCAATTTCTTTTCGACCGAAATCAGCCTGATTAATATCGGCAACGAGATAGTCTTGTGTATGTAAATTTTGGTTAAATTCCTTTTGAATGCTAAGTGACCAGCTGGGATGTTTCGGTATCCACCAACACCCCGTGACTGGCACGGTTATAAATTGGTGAACGCCGTTTACAAGTAAACTTGTAATCTGAGCCTGGGATTTTAAGAAAAAATCTCGCAGCGTTCCTCAGAAGAGTTGCATTATAGATTAAAAGTATTTAGGACTCAAATACTTAGTAAAGTTCAAATATTTAATTTGCAGATTTAAGGGCTTGCGCTTTATCTGCTGTTTCCCATGAAAACTCTGGTTCATCGCGTCCAAAATGTCCATAAGCCGCGGTTTTCTTGTAAATGGGGCGCAATAAATCAAGCATTTTTACAATACCTTTAGGTCTTAAATCAAAATGCTCGAGCACCAATGCGGTCAATTGATTATCTGCAATCTTGCCAGTACCGTAAGTTTCAACCATCACTGAAGTGGGTCTTGCGACACCAATCGCATATGAAATTTGTACTAGACAACGAGAAGCTAGCCCTGCAGCCACAATATTTTTAGCAACATAGCGCGCAGCATAGGCAGCTGAACGATCGACTTTACTAGGATCTTTTCCCGAAAAAGCACCACCACCATGCGGTGCGGAACCGCCATAAGTATCTACAATAATTTTACGTCCGGTAAGTCCACAATCACCTTGAGGTCCACCAATCACAAATCGACCCGTCGGATTTACAAGATATTTGATGTCGCCTTTAATAAGCTCTTTAGGCAAAATAGGTTTAATAATTTCCTCAATCACTGATTCGCGGATAGTCTCCAGTGAAACTTCTGGATCATGTTGTGTTGATAGAACTATGGTATCAATCGAATATGGTTTATGGTCTTTATACTTTAAAGTGACTTGAGCTTTAGCATCAGGACGAAGCCAAGGAAGCCTGCCATCTTTTCTTAAGTAGGACTGTCTTTCCATCAATCGATGGGATAACCAAATGGGCATAGGCATTAACTGTGCTGTTTCATCACAAGCATAACCAAACATAAGTCCTTGATCACCATAAAGGATCATCTGAGGCGCCATCCACACCTTGCGCAATATCAGGTGACTGCTTGTCGTAAGCAACGAGAACTGCGCAACCTTTATAATCAATGCCGTAATCCGTATTGTCATATCCAATATAGCGAATCGTATCACGCGCTACTTTAATGTAATCCACGTTTGCGGTAGTCGTAATCTCGCCTGCCAAAACCACGAGCCCAGTATTTGTTAAAGTCTCTGCTGCAACACGTGCTGTAGGATCTTGTTCTAAAATAGCATCAAGAATCGCATCGGATATCTGATCAGCTACTTTGTCTGGATGACCTTCAGAAACTGATTCTGAGGTAAATAAATACTCACTCATAGTTTTTTCCAAGTTTTAAATTACGTAAAGCGTTTAGAATAGCAAAATATCGCGATTAAATACAATTATGCTATCAAGACTACTCTTATCTTTCATTGCTATATTCTTTAAATTACCTCTCT
>RFPQ01000105.1 GCA_009926035.1 Betaproteobacteria bacterium | reverse complement strand
TATCCATCCAAGAGATGCTAGATATTTTTCAGTATTACCTTAAAAAAACCACTCACCAACACAAACATCAAGGTAATTTTAAAATTGATATTTTAGGTTTTCATGAAACAACTTATGAAAATTATGACGCTACGTGGATTATGAATTTAAATGAACATCATTGGCCTTCGCCCCATCAGTACAATCCATTTATACCTATAAAAATTCAGCATGATAGGCATATCAACACCCATGAAAAACGTCATTTAAATGCCTCAAAGATTTTAGATAAATTTACCCATACATCACCATTTGTAACACTTTCGTATGCCAAAAAAATGGGTGAAGAAGAGATATTTCCATCGCCAACATTACATGATTTTGTATCTTCGAAATTACTTGAAGATATCAATTTTAAATTTAAAAAAAATGAATTTAATCATGAATTTATAGAATATATTGAAGACAGTACTTCAAGTAATATTGAAGTGCAGCAGACGGTTAAATCGGGCATAAAATTACTTGAAGCACAATCCATCTGCCCTGCTTGGGCATTTTATGAGTTTAGACTTGGCGCCAGAAAAATAGAAGAAGAAGATGAGGAAAATTTAACTACTAGATTACGCGGAAATCTCTTTCATAAAACCCTAGAACAATTCTGGACAGAAAATAAATCAGCCTCTCTAGTAAGAGCTTTAAATGAAAAAGAGCTGTCAAAAAAAATACAGTGGATTGCACATAAAAATATATCTATAGAAAAGAAAAAATACCCCAGAATCTTGCCTGAATTTTTTAATATCGAAGAAATACGCTTAATAAGCTACCTTGAAAAATGGATTCAACATGAATTAAAAAGAGGAGACTTTGAAGTCAAAGAGACGGAAAAAAATATACCTATTCATCTAGGTTGCCTTAACTTTAATATCAAAATTGATCGTATCGATGAAGTGAATCAAAAAAACATTGTGATTGATTACAAATCTGGGGCAACAAAAACGATAAACGAATGGTTTTTAAATGCTTATGGTGAGCTCCAGATGCCCTTTTATGCCCTCTTTGCCTCAAATAAACCTATTGATGCTATTGCGATTGGCATTATTAATTCACCAAAACCTCAATGGATTGGTATCGGTCGAGATAGAGGTCTGCTTCAAGGTATCAAAGATGCTGCTGCTATCGACTACCAATCTTGGGATGATTTAATCGGCTTCTGGAAATACCGTATTGATGAGGCTGTTAAAAGTTACGAATCGGGCAATGCAGCTATCAAATTTACACGCGAAAAAGACATGGCTTATTGTCAGGTTAAGCCGATCTTAAGGCTTCCTGAACGAATACTTCAATTTGAGCAAACGAAGCAATGAGTGACATCCAATTAAGAAAAAGAGCTCTTGATTTAAGCTCATTTATTGTTGAAGCTCCGGCAGGTTCTGGTAAAACAAGATTACTCACGGATCGATATTTAAAACTTCTCACTATTGTTGATGTACCCGAAGAAATTGTAGCCATTACCTTCACAAAGAAAGCAGCTTCAGAGATGAAGTCTAAAATCTTAGAACGCATTAAAAAGGGTGATAGTTCTTTTGCCCAGACAATTTTAAAGCGCTCAAAAGAAAAAGGCTGGGGCATTGAGTACGATCTATCACGACTTAAAGTGATGACTATTGATAAATTCTGTCATAACGTAGTCAGCCAAATTCCTGTATTAAGCAAAATGGGTGATAAACCTAATATCACTGATACTCCTGAAAAGTTTTACGAAGAATCTGTTAAACAAACATTACTGAATAAAGAGAGCATGGAGAATATTAAAATTGTCTTTGCTCATTATGATAATGAATATGAAAAAATTAATCGTCGTTTAATCGCGATGATGGCAATTAGAGATCAGTGGAAATCTATATGCCATGCACTTACTCAAAAATCAAATGTAAAAATTATCGAAGAAAGCAATGCATACCTTGAACATTTAATTAAACCTATTTATCAAAAAATTAAAGATTCCTTAAATCATGATCAACTAAATGATCTCATGCAGGTGCTTCATTACCTTGAAAATATGAAGCTTAGAGGAGATACAAAGCTAGGAAACAAGAATAGCTTTAATTTTGATGCCGAAGAAATCCCTTTATGGCAAACAATCACACAAATATTATATACAGATAAAAGTACTAGACGAATTTCAATTACATCTCGGGAAGGATTCAAAAATGATGGAGAAGGTGAAATTTATAAGGCTAAATGTCTCAATCTACCTAATATAGACTGCTTAATAGGCATTAAAGGCATGCCAGAGCCTATAAATGAAGCATATGTCATAAAACTTAAATCTATTGCTAACCTTCTTATGCAGTGTGAAAAAAGACTAAGGCAACTATTTTGGCAGAGTAATACAGTTGATTTTATTGAGATTATAGAAATAGCCAATGAGGCTCTTGGTAAAAATGATACAGCAAGCGATCTCTTATTATCTCTAGATTATAAGATTTCACATTTACTTATTGATGAATT
The DNA here is from genome assembly GCA_009926035.1 of Betaproteobacteria bacterium. Classification (GTDB taxonomy): domain Bacteria; phylum Pseudomonadota; class Gammaproteobacteria; order Burkholderiales; family Methylophilaceae; genus Methylopumilus. The sequence goes on along the minus strand of RFPQ01000105.1, from coordinate 1,317 downwards.
TCAAGATACGAGCAGAAGTCACTTTAATTTTTTAAAGAAAATAGTTGATGGTTGGACATCTGAATCACAGAAAACTATTTTCTGTGTGGGTGACCCTATGCAATCGATTTATAAATTTAGAGAGGCTGATGTCAGCATTTTTATTGAAGCAAAAAAACTTGGCTTCAATACCATTCCTTTAGAAACTATAAGGCTTGAAGATAATTGGCGATCTTCCTCCCTTATCGTGAATGAAGTAAATCAGATATTTGAAAAAATACTGCCAAAAGAAGACTCAATTCCACAAGGCGCTGTAAGCTACAAACCTTTTTTCTCAGCAAAAAAAGAAAGTGACACCGGTGCAAGTGAATTCAAATTTCACGCCTTAACATTTGATGAAAGTACTGATATTGATACTGAGGAAGCAAAGTATGTATGTAATTTAATTGATACATTTCCTGAAAATGAAAAAATTGCCATTCTCACAAGATCAAGAAGTCATCTTTCAGAATTAATTAATTACATTCGCAAATTTAAACCTGCCTTAAAATTTAATGCCGTAGAAATTGATGCATTAGATCAACATCAATCAATTCAGGATATTCTTTCTTTAAGCTACGCTATGCTTGATTTAAGCGACAGAATTCATTGGCTTGCAATTCTCAGGGCGCCATGGTGTGGGATTACACTTAATGATTTAGTTATACTTTTTCAAGATGACCATTCATCTACTGTGTGGGAAATTATTCATAATACAAACAAAATGAATAATATTTCTGCTGATGGAAAAAAAAGGATCAACCGACTAGTCGACATACTAAACAATGCATTTGAGCATCAAAATAAGACTCACATTAGAAGGCTTATAGAATCAGTTTGGATAAATTTAGGTGGAGAGAAATGCCTTCATCACCCAAATGATATCGTAGATATTAATAAGTTTTTTGATATTTTGCAAACATCGAGTACACCTATAGCTATTGATTTTGAATTAGTCGAATATCAAATTACAAAAACATACTTATCAGACATTCCATCAGCCGAAGAGCGTATACAATTCTTCACAATTCATAAAGCTAAAGGCCTTGAATTCGATACAGTCATTATTCCATCATTAAATTCAACCACACGCTCAACAGACAAAAAAATGATTGTTTCTGATAATTTCATCAAAAATAATCATATGTGCTATGTCTCAGCATTTAGTGAACCAGATAACAAATTACCTCACTTACATAATCTTATTTATAACATTGAAAAAAATAAGGAAGAAAATGAATTAAAAAGGTTACTTTATGTTGCTATGACAAGAGCAAAAATGAAACTTCACCTTATAGG
>RFPQ01000104.1 GCA_009926035.1 Betaproteobacteria bacterium | reverse complement strand
TGCATTTTTAAGATATTTCGAATTGTAAGTACTTAATGCTACTGTAAAGTCTGAAGAAACAATTGCATCTTGCATTAATTGTGCATTCGATGTGTCTAGCTGAGGCTCAATATTTAAAAGAATATAAGCTTTTAATTTCTTCTCAAACATCGCACGTGCATTTAAGCCACCTTTTTCTGGAAGCACATTAACAGTATGAAGTCCTACGCTATTCGAATATGTGGGCAAAACACCAAAAGTCGCTTGAGATAGTTTTGAAATCTCAAAAGCAAGTTTATAAATGGTTGAGTATTCTGGATGATCTTGGGCAATTTGGCCAAGCAATATGGATGTGTTATTTTTTTTGCCAGCTAAAACATTTTTCATTAAATGTTGAGCTATTGCATCACTTACTTTGTCGGTTTTAATTTTTTCAATATCAGCTTTTATAAATTTAATATCTTTTCTTAATACACCTTTTAATTCTGTCATTGATTTCAAAACTTTTGCGAGTGCATGAGGAAGTCTATGAGAAGCCTGAATCAGCTTCTCAGATACCGTCATGAGAGGATCCGCATCGATTGAATTAACTATAAATAGATTTGCGCCTTGATTCACAGACTTGCGAATTCTTGAAGTTAAAAGCGGCTGTTCATTTCTTATATTACTGCCAATCAAAAGATATTGGTCAAAGTGACTGATCGCATCAATATGACTTCCTAACCATGGCGAACCTTGATGTTCTATTGAAAAATCAGATTGACGAATACGATGGTCAATATGAGGCGAATTTAAACTATTACTTATTTTCTTAGCTAAGATGCCTTCCTCAATCGTGCTTTGCGGCGATATGAGGATGCCCAATGCTTCAGGGCCATCATGATTTAAAATATGTTTTAGTTTTTCGCCAATTAATGCTAAAGCAGTTTCCCAATCCGATTCTTTCCATTGCCCGTTTTTTTTAATCATAGGAACTTGCAAACGGTCTTCGCTATTCAATCCCTCATATGAAAAACGATCACGGTCAGAAATCCAACATTCATTAATTGTCTCATCTTCGCGAGGAAGCATTCGAATCACTTTGTTTTGTTTAATATGCGCCTCAAGAGGAGAGCCTAAACTATCATGATGAGCTATAGTAGGCCTTCTAATAAGTTCCCAGGTGCGGGCTTTGTATCTAAACGGTTTACTTGTAAGTGCGCCTACAGGACATAAATCGATAATATTGCCTGAGAGTTCAGACTGAATCGAGCGATCAACATAAGCTGTAATTTCTGAATGCTCACCACGACCCACCATGCCAAGCTCCATCATGCCGCCGACTTCTTGTAAAAATCTCACACATCGCGTGCATTGAATACATCGCGTCATATCTGTGGAAATGAGTGGACCTATGTTTTTATTAAATACCACTCGTTTTTCTTCTTTGTAACGTGTCTGACCACTACCGAAAGCCACCGCTGTATCTTGCAATTCACATTCGCCGCCTTGATCACAAATCGGGCAATCTAGCGGATGATTGATAAGCAAAAATTCCATGACACTTTGCTGTGCCTCGGTAGCCATTTTAGATGTTGTTGAAACTTTCATACCATCAGCAACTTGAGTAGCACATGCAGGCAATGGTTTATTGAATTTTTCTACATCAACCAAACACATACGACAATTTGCAGCGATCGATAATTTTTTGTGATAACAAAAGCGAGGAATTGCAATACCTGCTTTATCTGCAGCAGCAATAATCGTCGTATTTTTTTCTACTTCAATTTTTTTGCCATCAATTTCAATCGTAATTGTCATTTAGCTTTAACCATTGAATGCCCGTGCTGAATAAAATATTCAAACTCAGGTCTAAAGTGTTTGATAAAACTTAATACAGGTGTAGCAGCTGCATCACCTAAAGCACATATAGTTCTGCCAGAAATCTTTTTACTGACATCAGTTAAAAGATCAAGATCTTCCATCGTGCCTTTACCGTCCACAATTCTTTTAATAACACGATAAACCCAACCTGTACCTTCACGACAAGGTGTACATTGGCCACAAGATTCTTCATAAAAGAAATAAGAAAGACGTTTTAATGCACTTACCATACAGGTAGAGTCGTCCATAATAATTACGGAACCCGCGCCTAAACTCGAACCAATTTTTTGTAACCCATCATAATCCATAGTGGCATTTTCAATAAGTGCTGCGGGGACAACTGCTGTGGAAGGGCCGCCCGGAATCACCGCTTTTAATTTTCTGCGATGCCAAATACCGCCTGCCATATCTAATAGTTCACTGAAAGGAGTGCCCATTTTAATTTCGTAGTTACCTGGCTTTTCAACATGGCCTGATACAGAAAATAATTTAACGCCACCTGAATTTTCAACACCTAAATCTTGGAATGCTTGACCGCCATGCTCCAAAATCCAGGGTACAGACGCAAATGTTTCTGTGTTATTTACATTTGTAGGTTTACCGTAAATTCCATAAGTTGCTGGAAATGGTGGTTTATAACGCGGCTGCCCTTTTTTTCCTTCGATCGATTCGAGGAGCGCTGTCTCTTCACCGCATATGTAAGCACCGTAACCATGCACTGCATATAAATCAAAACTAAAATCTGATCCTAAAATGTCTTCGCCTAAAAAACCGTGGTCTTTTGCTTCATCAAGTGCTTTTTCAAAGAGTTCGTATTCACGCCATATCTCTCCATGAATATAGTTATAACCCACACGCGTGCCCATTACATAAGCAGCGATGAGCATACCTTCAATAAGCTGATGTGGGTTATATCTTAGAATGTCTCGATCTTTAAATGTGCCAGGCTCACCTTCATCTGAATTACAGACAAGATATTTCATGCCATCGTAATCACGCGACATAAATGACCATTTAATTGCCGTTGGGAATCCCGCACCACCTCGGCCTCTTAGTCCTGATGTTTTTAATTCAGCCAAGATCGCTTCAGGCTTTATTTTCTTTTTAAGTATTTTTTTAAGTTGTTCATACCCACCTATTTTTAAATAAGTTTCGATAGAACCTGGATCATCATGAACAATGGTTCTTAAACAAACTAAATCTTGATTAGGAAAAATTTTTGACGGCTTAATGATGTCGATTTGCTTTACCATTTATTTAAGGCTCGCTAAAAGCTTGTCAATTTTTTCGGTCGTTAAATGTTCATGCATACTGTGATTGTTAATAAGGCATAAAGGTGCACCGCCGCATGCGCCCATACACTCACCTTCTTTAAGTGAGAATTTTTTATCTTTAGAGACTTCACCAAAACCAATACCTAATTTCTTTTCTAAGTGCTGCACAATTTCATCTGAATTTCTTAACATGCATGAAATATTGGTGCATACCGTAATTTGGTATTTGCCTTTTGATTCTAAATTGAACATATTGTAAAAAGTTGCAACTTCCATCACAGCAATTTCTGGCATGCCGAGATAGTGTGCAACATCAGAAATATGTTCATTAGATAGCCAACCATGTCGTGTTTGAACAATACGAAGAGCAGAAATGACTGCAGATTGTTTTTGATTATCCGGAAACTTCTTTAATTCTTTATCAATTAATTTAATATCGTCAGCGTGTATCATTTTTATCGATCAATCTCACCAAATACAATATCTTGTGTGCCAATAATGGCAACTAAGTCAGAAATCATATGGCCTCGAGTCATTTCATCTAAAGCCGCTAAATGTGGAAAACCTGGAGCGCGAATCTTTAGACGATAAGGCTTGTTTGCGCCATCAGAAATTAAATAAATGCCGAACTCGCCTTTGGGATGTTCAACTGCTGCATAAGCTTCACTTGGCGGAATATGGAAACCTTCTGTAA
>RFPQ01000103.1 GCA_009926035.1 Betaproteobacteria bacterium | reverse complement strand
TTTTTTATTTTAAATGCTTTTCAATAAACAACCACTCATCCTCGGTCACAGGCGTAATCGACAGGCGATTACCTTTTTGGAGTATGCGCATATTTTGTAATGCCTTAAATTCTCTTAATTCTCTTAGGCTTAATAAATTTGTTTTTTTAACGAGTGTTACATCCACATTAACCCAGCGAGGGTTCTCAGGGGTTGATTTTGGATCAAAATACTTATGACCTTTTTTAAATTGAAAGCGATCGGGGTAAGCAAGCTTACTCACTTTAACAATCCCCGCAATACCTGGCACATCACAATTTGAATGATAAAAGAAAGCGAGGTCGCCTACCTTCATCAAGTCTCGCATAAAGTTTCTTGCTTGGTAATTTCTAACGCCATACCAATCGATGGTTTGTTTAGGGAGTTTTGCTAAATCGTCTATTGAAACATCAGACGGTTCAGATTTCATTAGCCAGTAACGCATAGTTTATAAAATAAAAAAAGTTAATTGGACGAAAAAGAGCTATGTTGATTTTCTTAAGTGTTGCCTAGACCAGCATCCTGAACCAAAGGTTCAAGGGGTAAAAGCCTAAGGTGCATTAGGTGCAATCACCAAGGGCGTCTTAAAAGAGCGCCCAATTTAGATCGCTCACACCGCAACCTGATGAGCTAAAACCGATGCTATAGACTAGTTCAAGGAATTATTAGCCTAAGCAACATGCTCATCGCAATGTTTGTTAAAGAATAGGCAGATCTTTAGTTTTGTGCAAGCACTTCATCGATTTGATGTTCGATCGATGAGATTTTATGGCGGAATTGAGATATATCTATACCGTCAGAAGAGTTTTGATTGAGAAGCTCATTGGTGATGTTGAGTGCTGCCATGATGATGATGCGATCGATACCTACAATTGACCCTTGAGATTGAATGAGGTCAATTTTTTGATTTAGGTATTGCACTGAATCTAATAAACTTTTTTCCTGACCTTCTGGACAAGCGATGATAAATTCACGAGCCATGATAGTGACCGTTACATTTTTTGAGCTCATCGATTTTCCTCAGGCAATTGCCTCATCATTTTTTCAAGACGAAGACTGGCTTCTTTCATATTAGATTGAAGTTTTGTGAGTGAAGCTTCAGAGGAGGCTAGTCTTGTTTCGAGCCCCTTATTTTTTTCTTGAGCAGATTCAATTAAGCTGATGAGCTGCTTAATTTTTTTTTCTAGAGCGATGAGTTGTGCTTCCATACCTTCACTATAGTTTAAAGAATTGAAGTGCGTCAATAGTGCTTAAAGAAATTAAATATATCATGATTTCTTTTTAGCTCTTGGATGTGCTTTATCGTAAATATTTGCAAGATGCTGAAAGTCTAAGTGGGTATAAACCTGAGTCGTACTAATATTCGCATGACCTAACATTTCTTGAACGGCTCTCAAGTCTTGGCTTGATTGTAAAACATGTGAGGCAAAACTATGCCTTAATAAATGCGGATGTACAGTACTATCAATACCCTGTTTGATAGCCCACATTTGAATGCGGTACTGAATAGCACGAGCTGTCATGCGTTTACCACGCTCAGTAATAAATAGTGCATCAGCAGATTTTTCATCTATCTTAATCGTTGTGCGTTTTTCAATCCATGACTGCATCGCATGAATCGCTTTTTGACCTATCGGAACGATGCGCGTTTTATTACCTTTACCCGTCACGGTGATCACGCCTTCTTGAAGATCAAGATCATTAATATTAACGTTCACCACTTCACTTAAACGCAATCCAGATGAATAAAATAATTCTAAGAAAGCTTTATCTCGTAAACCTAATAATGTTGTGTCATCAATCGAGATGAGTTTGACCATTTGCTCGATCGATAAAGTTTGTGGCAAGGTCTTGGCACTTTTAGGCGCATGAACATCTTTAACAGGATTTTCTTTAAATTGATGACGCTCAATGAGGTAGTCAAAAAAACCTCGCCATGCAGATAACATACGGGCGATAGATTTGCCGTGGAGTCCTTGGCTATTAAGTTTAGCGCTTGCACGCCTGATGTCTTGAATGGTGATCGACTCAAAACGTTCATGCTCGATGAGTGTAACAAGTTGAGCCAGATCGTGCGTATAACTTTTAATAGAGTTATGGCTAAGCCCTTTTTCAAAGGTGAGGTAATCGATATAACTTTTTTGGAAGTGATTATGTTCCATAAGATTTATGCGATCTCAATATCTCCCTCAAAAAGCGTTACGGCTGGACCTTTCATCATGACAGGATTTGTATCACTCTTCCAATCAATAGACAATGACCCGCCTCGCATATCGACTTTTACAGGCGAGGTAAGAAGATTTCGTTTGATACCCGATACGACTGCAGCACAGGCACCCGTTCCGCAAGCAAGTGTTTCACCTACACCTCTTTCAAATACACGTAAACGAATATGATGTGGCGTTAGAATTTCCATAAATCCAACATTTACACGTTTTGGAAAAAGTGGATGGGATTCTAAATAAGCGCCCAATCCTTCAACATGAGCTTTATCAATATCGTCAACTGTGATTACCGCATGCGGATTGCCCATGGATAATACCGCCATATGTATCATTTCTTTTTGATCTGGCAAATCTATAGAAATAGAGTATTCATTTTTTTCTATATCTGAAATAAATGGAATCAGTTTTGGATTAAAAATAGGCTCACCCATATTTACTTCAATCATATGTTCGTGGTCTTCAGTCAATGCAATGACACCAGATTTTGTTTCAACGCGAATCAATAGTTAAATGTTTATCTTTTACAAATCGATAAAAACAACGCGCACCATTGCCGCATTGTTCTACTTCACCACCATCTTGATTAAAAATACGATATTTGAAATCAACGTCTTTGAGTGTTGTGTTCTCAACAACTAAGAGCTGATCAAATCCAATCCCGAGTTGTCGATGAGATAAAGATTGAATGATCTCTTGAGTTAATTGGAAAGGAGACTTTGTATGATCGAGCACTATAAAGTCATTACCAATCCCATGCATCTTTGTAAAATGAAGTTTCATAAAATGATTGTCTCTTATTTGTTTGGTTTTTTAAACCGCTGATAATTCCAAAGATACTGAGTAGGATATTTTCTAATGAGCGATTCAAGTTGATCATTAATACCTTGGGGTGAATGATCAGATCCCAAGGGTTCAATATAGATTTCGTAACCTTGGCCTTTTGAGAGTCTATGACCAAATCCAATCAGTACAGTAGCTTTTGATGATTCTGCAAGCTTAGACACAAGCGTCATTGTATAGGCAGGGGTATTAAAAAATTGAGTCCACTCACCCTGGCCCTCATTAGGCACCTGGTCGGGTAAGATACCAATGGCTTCACCTTTTTTTAATGCCTGCATTAATTGCTTAACGCCTTGGATGTTAGCTTCAGCAAGATGAATCTGTGAGTGACGTCTGCCAGATAAAACAATATTAGCTAGCCATGTTTGTTTTGGACGTTTAAAAAGAACAGTGATGGGATGAAAGTATGCATAGTACTGCGCGGTAATTTCAAAACAGCCTAAATGAGGCGTTAAAAAAATAATACCTTTTTTCTTTTTAAGCGCAGTTTCAACATGCTTCCAACCATAACATTTTTTGACCCAACGAAAATTCTTTTGAGGCGCATTAAACCAAATTGCAGGTGCCTCCATCAAGCATTTTCCGATTTCGCGAATTGTCGACGACGTGAGTTTTTTTAAATCATTTTTATCTGATGAAGCAAAAGCACGTTTTAAATTTGTATCGATACGTTCTTTAAATCGACGATCAAATTGATAAGCGACCCTTCCAAATAACGCACCTAGTG
>RFPQ01000102.1 GCA_009926035.1 Betaproteobacteria bacterium | reverse complement strand
GTAGAGTGAATACCTCGTTTAATGTTTTCTTCACCCATACTTGGGCCAACGGTGCGCTCTTCAATTATTTGCATAGGGGCTGCAAGAGCTCCAGCTCTCAGTAAAAGAGATATATCGGTAGCTTCTTGTGGGCTATTCATTCCAGAAATTTGTACGCGACCACCACCAATTTCTTGTTGAATGACCGGTGCTGTCACAACTTCTGTTTGTCCTTTTTCTATAAGAAGAATCGCCAAGCGTTTACCTACATTTTCACGAGTGACTTGTTTAAATATATTTGAACCTCTTCCATCCAGCGTCACATGCACAACAGATCTACCTGATTGTTGATCTACACCTGGACCAGCGTCAGTAATTCTGTCGCCTGTCAGTAATACATTTTTCTTTACAAGAATAGCCCTGCCGTCTCTGTCTTTAAATAAATCGTCTCCAAAAGGGGTGTTGCCTTTTTGAGCACTTTCCAAAGTAGCAATATCTGTTTTATCTTCATCGACTAATCTTATTTCGAGTGTCGCTGTTCGTCCAAGAATTTCTTTAGCTTTGGCTGTATCTTGAACCCCTGGAAGTTGGACAACAATCCGATCTAAACCTTGTTGCTGGATAATAGGCTCAGCAACGCCCAGTTCGTTGATGCGGTTATGAAGTGTTTGTAAATTTTGTTTGAGGGCGAATTCTTGAATTTTTTTCTTACCCATTTCGCTCATTCCAATATCGAGGGCTTTATCTTTTCCAGATGAAGATTCATTAACCATTAAATCTGGGTAATTTACTTTGATAAGTTTTTTAGCTTTTTCTAACTCTTCTTGGCTGTCAAACTGAAGTTTTACAATTTCATTTAATCTTGAAGCGCCAATATATGAGATGCGTTCTTTTCTAAGCGTCATACGGAAATCATTTAAGTAGCTTTCAGCCGCTTTTTCAGCCGCAGCTTTCATGTCTACTTGAAGAAGAAAGTGGACACCACCTCTTAAATCCAAACCGAGATACATGGGAATAGCACCAATTTTAGATAGCCATGAAGGCGACTTAGATACAAGGTTTAGAGCAATTACATAATTACCGCCGAGTGCGTTTTGAAGTGCATCTTTTGCTTTAACTTGACCGTCAGGATTTGAAAATTTAACTTTGACGCCATTAGGCTCTTGAATAATTCCATCAAAAGGAAGGCTCGCTTCTTTTAAAGTGCTTTCAATCGTAGCTAAAATAGATAAATCTAATTTATCTGAGGCTTTAGTTGGCATGATTTGAACAGCAGGCGATTCACCAAAGAAATTAGGAACAGAGTAAATCAAGCCAATAAAAATTGCGATTAAAACAAGGCCATACTTCCATTTAGGATATTGATTCATTATTAACTTAAGCCGTCAATTCAGAAATTAGATAGATTTTATGGTGCCTTTAGGCAGCAGAGTTTGTATAGATTGCTTCTGGATATGCATTTGAGTTCCAGTCGTAATTTCTAATGTAACAAATTGATCTTTGATTTTCACAACTTTGCCGAGCACACCTCCGTTAGTTACAACTTCATCATCTTTTTTAAGTGACTCAATCATAAGTTTGTGGGCTTTTGCTTGTTTCATTTGAGGGCGAATTAACATAAAGTAAAAAAGCACAAAAATGATAATAAATGGCAAAAAGCTCATCAAATCCGTGGGTGGGGTATCAGCAGCATATGCGTGATTTATAAACATTTATATTTCCTACAGGTAATTAATTTTAAAGGTTAATTTTAGCACAGCAGGCGTTTATTGAATGCCGCGTTTCCTGTTTTGATGGAATATTTTTCTATAAGTTTCAAATGCACCGGTTTCGATGGCTAGTCTGGCCTCTTGAACTATTTTTTGATAATAAAACAAATTATGGATGGTATTGAGACGAGAGCCTAACATTTCTCCAATTCTAAAAAGATGGTGAAGGTAGGCGCGAGAAAAGTTTTGACAGGTATAACAGTCGCAATCGCTATCGATTGGATTTGTATCATTTTTATACTGTGTATTTTTAAGCTTTAAATCTCCATACCGAGTAAATAGCCAGCCATTCCTTGCATTTCTTGTCGGCATCACGCAGTCAAACATATCAATACCATGAGCAATTGCCTCAACTATATCTTCTGGGGTGCCAACGCCCATCAAATAGCGTGGTTTATCTTCGGGCATTTTAGGCGCAATAAAAGCAATAACTTTTTGCATTTCTTCTTTGGGTTCGCCGACCGATAATCCGCCAATTGCATAACCATCAAAATTAATTTTTTTTAATTCATCAAGCGAGTGCTCTCTAAGGTCTTCAAACATGCCTCCTTGAATGATGCCAAATAAAGCGTTCTGATTTGATTCATGCGCTACTTTGCTTCTATAAGCCCATTTTAAACTGAGCTGCATAGAGGTTTTTGCCTCCTCATAGGAGGCTGGATATGGCGTACATTCATCAAAAATCATCACAATATCTGAGTTAAGTGCTTTTTGAATTCGCATGGATTCTTCAGGACTTAGAAAACAAGAATCTCCATTAATGGGCGATTTAAATTCAACACCTTCCTCAGTAATTTTTCTCATTTTGCCAAGGCTCCATACCTGAAAGCCACCAGAATCAGTAAGGATAGATCGACGCCATTGGATAAAGTCATGCAGCCCTTTGAAAGTTGAAATAGTTTCAAGACCAGGACGAAGCCATAGATGAAAAGTATTTCCAAGAATAATTTCAAAACCTATAGATTCCAAATCTTGAGGGCTTAAAGATTTGACTGCACCATAAGTGCCTACAGGCATAAATACCGGTGTTTGCACGGTGCCATGTTGGAGTTTTAATTCACCACGTCTGGCTTCACCATCTTTTTGAATGAGATTGAATTGCATGTTTATATTGTGAGTTCGTTCTGCAGTAAGTCAATGAGTATAAATTAGAATTAATGAAATCGTTAAAGCTTTGTTATACTAAAAGATTAAGTTTTCACTTGAAAATGAGACATGAAAAAGTTTAAAAGTATCGGAAAAAATAAAGAAAATTTATTAAGAAATAAAATAGGGAAGCATACTTTTTATTTGCTGCCTAATTTTATTACAACGGCTTCTTTATTCTCTGGATTCTATTCTATTGTACAAGCGATGAATGGTAAGTATGAGCTCGCAGCTATTGCTATTTTTATTGCCATTATTATGGATGGATTAGATGGTCGTATTGCAAGACTGACCCATACTGAAAGTGCATTTGGTGCTGAGTACGATAGTCTTTCTGATATGGTTTCATTTGGCGTAGCACCCGCTCTAATTCTCTATGTTTGGGCATTAAAGCCTTTGGGGAAATTAGGTTGGATTGCAGCGTTTGTTTATTGTTGTTGTGCAGCGTTTCGACTTGCTCGCTTTAATGTGAAATTAGATCAAGATGAAAAAAAATATTTTTTTGGATTACCAAGCCCAGCTGCAGCTGCATTGCTTGTGAGTTTTGTTTGGGTGTCCAATGAAAACGGTTTTAGTGGAAGCGAGATTTTTTTTAACATGATCAAAATGAAATGGGTTTCATGGTCATTGACGATGTTAATCGCGCTCTCAATGGTAAGCGAGATTAGATTCTACAGTGGCAAAGATATTAATCTTAGAAACAGCGTTCCATTCGTTGCTATTTTATTAGTCATTTTGGCGTTTGTATTAGTTTCTTATAGTCCGCCTGAAGCTATCTTCATAATAGTGGGCTGCTACTTTTTATCAGGCTATTTCAATTTAATAAGACAGTTTAAATTTAAAAAATAAGGTGCACTAGATGCAACAAGAAATTCAAAATAACAAACTCATTATTTTTGATACCACATTAAGAGACGGAGAACAAAGTCCTGGTGCTTCTATGACTCAGGAAGAGAAGTTACGTATTGCAAGGCAGCTTGAAAAGTTAGG
>RFPQ01000101.1 GCA_009926035.1 Betaproteobacteria bacterium | reverse complement strand
GAGCGTCGCGGTGAATATCTAGGTAAGACAGTTCAGGTCATCCCCCATATTACAGATGAGATTAAGTTACACATAAAGAATGGCGCAAATGGCGCTGATGTTGCAATCGTTGAAGTGGGCGGCACAGTTGGAGACATTGAGTCACTTCCTTTTCTTGAAGCTATCCGTCAAATTGGATTTGAGGAAGGTCGTGAAAATGCTTGTTACATTCACCTTACATTGCTTCCTTTTATTTCAACAGCGGGCGAATTAAAAACAAAACCAACACAACACTCTGTTAAAGAGTTAAGAGAGATCGGTATTCAACCAGATATTTTAATTTGTAGAGCTGATCGCGCTATTCCAGATGATGAAAGAAAAAAAATAGCTCTATTTACAAACGTTGCACCTGAAGCAGTTATTTCAGCCGTTGATTCAGATTCCATTTATAAAATACCAAGCTTACTTCATCAACAAATGATTGATGAAATTGTTTGCCACAAATTAAATATTCTCGCGAAACCTGCAGATCTTTCAAGCTGGGACAAAATTACCGATGCGTTGAAACATACAAAACATCATATTGATATTGCATTCGTGGGCAAATACGTAGATTTGACTGAGTCTTACAAATCACTCACAGAAGCATTGATTCACGCTGGAATACACACATCATCAAAAATAAAAATTCATTATCTTGATTCAGAAGAAATTGAAAAAAGTGGTACCAAAGGATTAGCAAATATGGATGCAATTTTGGTGCCAGGCGGTTTTGGAAAAAGAGGTACTGAAGGCAAAATTAAAGCCATTCAGTTTGCACGAGAAAATAAAATTCCATACTTAGGTATTTGTTTAGGTATGCAATTAGCTGTGGTTGAGTTTGCAAGACATAAAGCTATGCTTAAAAATGCAAACAGTTCTGAATTTGATCAAGATGCTCAGCATCAAGTGATTGGGTTAATCACTGAATGGAAATCATCCGAGGGTACAATTGAAAAAAGAGATGATTCCTCAGACACAATGAGATTGGGTGCGCAGAAGTGTCCAATCGAATCCGGCACTCTCGCACATAAAATTTATGGAGCTGAAGTCAATGAGCGTCATCGTCATCGTTACGAAGTCAATAATCATTACGTGGATCAGTTAATTAAGGCGGGGCTCACAGTTTCAGCTAGAACACCTTTTGAACAGCTCTGTGAAATTATTGAATTGCCGCAAGATCAACACCCTTGGTTTGTAGGCTGTCAATTCCATCCAGAATTTACTTCCAATCCAAGAACAGGTCATCCATTATTTAAAGCCTATATCCAAGCACTTAAATACAAACAATCTAAAGGAAGTGCATCATGAAACTATGCAACTTTGATGTTGGATTAAATCACCCATTATTTTTAATTGCAGGTCCTTGTGTGATTGAATCTGAAGCAATGACTTTAGATGTAGCAGGTCAGTTAAAGGAAATGACTATAGCACTCAATATTCCATTTATTTTTAAATCCTCTTATGACAAAGCGAATCGAAGCTCAAATAAAACTTTCAGAGGATTTGGTATTGATGAAGGATTAAGAATTTTGTCTGAAGTCAAAAAGCAAATTGGTGTCCCAGTTCTAACAGATGTGCATGATCAATTTCAAGTTGAACAAGTTGCAAGTGTTGTGGATGTGCTCCAAACACCGGCTTTCTTGTGCCGACAAACTGATTTTATTAATGCTGTTGCAATGTCAGGTAAACCTGTAAATATTAAGAAAGGTCAATTTTTAGCACCAGGTGATATGAAACAAGTCGTCACAAAAGCTAAAGAAGCTAACGGCGGTCTCGATAACATTATGGTCTGTGAACGAGGTGCATCCTTTGGTTACAACACGCTTGTATCAGATATGAGAAGTTTATCTATTATGCGAGAAACGAATTGCCCTGTTGTGTTTGATGCAACACATTCAGTGCAACAACCAGGTGGCCAGGGTGACAAGAGTGGTGGACAAAGTGAATTCGTCCCTGTTCTTGCAAGAGCAGCAGTTGCGAGCGGTATCGCAGGAATTTTTATGGAAACGCACCCCAATCCAAAAGAAGCTTTATCTGATGGACCGAATGCATGGCCACTTAAAAAAATGAAAGCATTGCTTGAGTTATTAGCTGAAATTGATCAATCAGTTAAAAAAGCAGGTTTCATCGAGATGTCCTAAATAATTAACTGTAACGAAGGAAAAAGAATGAGTTTTGTGAAACAAATTGTTGCTCGAGAAATTATTGATTCTAGAGGTAACCCAACTATTGAGGCTGATGTTTTATTAGATTCTGGTGTGATGGGAAGAGCAATGGTGCCATCAGGTGCTTCTACGGGAAGCAAAGAAGCGATTGAGCTTCGCGATGGTGATGCAAAACGTTTTTTTGGAAAAGGTGTTTTAAATGCAGTGAATCATGTCAATACCGAAATTGCTAAAGCATTAGTGGGTCTTGATGTAGATGATCAAACGTTGATTGATCAAACTATGATTGAATTAGACGGCACCGATAATAAAGGTCGTCTAGGTGCCAATGCAATTCTTGCAGTCTCAATGGCTTCAGCTACAGCTGCAGCAAAAAATTCTAATTTACCTCTCTATCGTTATCTTGGTGGTTCAGGTGCTATGCAATTACCTACACCAATGATGAATATCATTAACGGCGGAGCACACGCAGACAATAGTGTCGATATGCAAGAGTTTATGATTATTCCTGCTGGAAGACCTACATTTAGAGAAGCAATGAGATGCGGTGCAGAAGTTTTTCAAGCGCTCAAAAAAACACTAAGCAAAAAAGGTTTCTCAACGACCGTTGGTGATGAAGGTGGTTTTGCACCCAATCTTCCATCTAATGAATCAGCTATACAAATGATTATGGAAGCTATCTCTCAAGCTGGATATGAGCCCGGCCGCGATGTTTACCTTGGTCTTGATTGTGCAAGTACTGAATTTTATAAGGACGGTAAATATCATCTTGCCTCTGAAAAATTATCTTTATCAAGTGAACAATTTACAGATTATCTAGCGACATGGTGTGATAAGTATCCAATCATTAGTATTGAAGATGGTATGGGTGAATTCGATTGGGATGGTTGGCTTGTGTTAACACAAAGATTAGGTAAACATATTCAACTTGTAGGCGATGATCTTTTTGTAACAAATCCAAAAATTTTAGATGAAGGTATTAAGCGCAAAGTTGCTAATTCTGTTTTAATTAAAGTCAATCAAATTGGTACACTTACTGAAACATTCGAAACTATTGCAATGGCTAAAAAAGCAGGATATACCGCTGTCATTTCTCATCGCTCAGGAGAAACTGAAGATACAACGATTGCTGATTTAGCAGTAGCAACAAATGTGTTACAGATTAAAACTGGTTCGCTTTCAAGATCCGAACGTATTGCTAAATATAATCAATTGCTTCGTATCGAAGAGGAACTTGGTAGAGCCTCATCTTATGCAGGCCTTTCTTGTTTTTATCAATTGAAGAAATAATATGAAATCGTTAACTGCTATTTTTGTAGTTTTGATAGCGTTAATGCAATATCCATTATGGTTTGGTAAAGGTAGTTGGTTTCGCGTATGGAGTTTGAATCATCAAATAGAAACTCAAAAAAAAATAAATGCGGATAATCAAGTAAGAAATAATGTACTTAATGCTGAAGTAAGTGATCTTAAACAGGGATTCTCAGCAATTGAAGAGAGAGCTCGGAATGAGCTTGGTATGATTAAGCAAGATGAAATCTTTTTCCAAGTGACAAATCACGAAAATGATAAAAAAGAAACTGAAGCTTCAAGTAATTCACAAGCCAAGCACTAATCAAATCTTTTTTGGTCTTCTAAAAAAATTTCAATTAATTTACTCTTAATGAAAAGCGCTTCGTGCGCTTGATCAACTCTTAATTCAATCAGCATGTTTGTTTTCTCATCATTTTCATTGGCTGATCTCACTAGCTGACC
>RFPQ01000011.1 GCA_009926035.1 Betaproteobacteria bacterium | reverse complement strand
GATGGCATTATCGTAATTAATGCATCTCCTTATGAAATAGAAAAATCTGATACTCGAATAAAAGTTATTTCTAAATTAGCGAAAGAAACTAAATCTACAGTGATATACCTCAACGCAATTGGAGGTCAAGATGAGCTCATATTTGATGGTGGCTCTTTTATTGTCAATAAAGAAGCAAAGCTCATACATCAATCATCTTTCTTTAAGGAAGAAATGGCAATTATTGAAGTTTTCTCAAAAACAACTATTAAATTTAATAGTCATAAAGCTTCTTACAGTAAAGAAGCACAATTATATGAAGCGCTTAAATTAGCACTCAAAGATTATGTAGTTAAAAATAATTTTAAAAACCTATTTATAGGCTTATCTGGTGGCATTGATTCTGCTCTAGTTTTGGCGTTAGCAAACGACACATTTGATAAAAAAAATATTACTGCTGTTATGATGCCCTCAGAATTTACAGCAAAATTAAGCATTACAGAGTCTCGAAAAATGATTAAAAATACTGGAGTGAATTACAAGGAAATAGATATTCAATCCATTTTCAAACTTTTCAGAAAGAAATTGTCTACTGAATTTAAAAATAAGCCTTTTGATACTACCGAAGAAAATTTACAGGCTCGCATAAGAGGTGTTTTATTAATGGCGCTATCTAACAAATTTAATGGCCTTGTATTATCAACAAGTAACAAAAGTGAAACTGCGGTAGGTTATTCAACGCTTTATGGCGACATGGTGGGAGGTTTTGCGCTTCTTAAAGATGTGCCAAAAACATGGGTTTATAAATTAGCAAATTATAGAAATTCAATTTCAACAATCATTCCAAATGAAATAATCAAGAGGCCGCCCACGGCAGAGCTGAGGCCCAACCAGCTAGATCAGAATAGCCTGCCTAAATATGAAATTCTTGATAAGATAATTGAGCTTTATATTGAAAAAGATTTGCCCATAGACTCTATTGTAAAAAAAGGTTTTTCCAGCAAAAATGTGAATCATGTTGTAAAGTTAATTAATAATAACGAATTCAAAAGAGCTCAAAGTCCAATAGGCCCAAAAATTACCCATAGAGCTTTTGGTAAAGACAGAAGATACCCCATTACCTTTAAACATTAATGTAAACAAAGAGGGAAATAGATGAAAAAAATTGAAGCAGTAATTAAACCATTTAAATTAGATGAAGTAAGAGAAGCCCTTTCTGAAATTGGCATTAATGGAATCACGGCCACCGAAGTTAAAGGCTTCGGAAGACAAAAAGGGCATACTGAACTTTACAGAGGTGCAGAGTATGTAATTGATTTTTTACCTAAAATCAAATTAGATATTATCGTTTCAGATAAAATGGTTAAAAAAGTGATTGAAGCAATATCAACTGCCGCGCATACAGGCAAAATTGGTGATGGTAAAATTTTTGTCAGTAACATCGAAGAAGTGGTAAGAATTAGAACAGGCGAAACAGGTGAATCTGCTATTTAATTAGAAAATAGCTTTCTTACTTTTTCAAGGTCTTCGTGGGTATCAACTCCAGGAAATGGCGTATCAATTGACTGAACTACACCAATTTTGTAACCTGCATATAGAATTCTAAGCTGCTCTAACTTTTCAATATCTTCCAATGGTACTTGCTCAATATCCTTAAAGCCTTTTAGAAACTTAGCACGATAAGCATAAATGCCAATATGTTTATAAAACCCCTCTCTTCCAATTATCTTTTGATTAAATTCATCTCTAGGAAAAGGAATAGGCGCTCTACTAAAATACAAGGCTTGTGAATTTTTATCCAAAACAACTTTCACATTATTTGGATTAACAAAATCATTATAATGAGTGATGGAATGGCACGCTGTAGAAACAAAGACGTCTCTTTGGTCATCCAAATATTCTGCAACTTGATTAATTAATAATGGATTAATAAGAGGCTCATCTCCCTGAACATTCACGACAATCTCGTTGTCTGTCCAACCCATCAAATCAACAACCTCTGCAACTCGATCTGTACCGGATCTATGATCAAGATTTGTCATGATTGCTTTATATCCAAACTTTAAAACAACATCAATAATTCTTTGGTCGTCGGTTGCAACCACAACCTCATCTGCCTTGCTTTTTAATGATTGCTTTACAACGTGAACCACCATAGGAACACCATCAATCTCCAAAAGAGGTTTTCCTTCCAGTCGGCTACTCTGATATCTCGCCGGAATAATAATTTTAAATGTCATGAATAATCTTCATCGCCATTTATTACTCTCGCTTCGCTCTCCAGTAAAATTGGAATGCCGTCTTTAATCGGGTAGGCAAGTTTTGCCGACTTCGAAATAAGCTCATTCTGTTCTTTTTTATAAATTAATGGTCCCTTAGTAACCGGGCAAACTAAAATTTTTAATAGATTTTTATCCATGGATTATATTTTTCATTTTATTTAAAATAAAATCACTAAACTTTGAGTCAATTTCAACAGCAACTGGCAAATACCAAAAATTATCTCTGGCAAACTTTTCGCATTTAACAGCGTCTTTTTCAGTCATTATAATATTCTTATCATTCATAACTTTAAAATCTTTTTTTGTGAATTGATAATGATCTTGATAGGTAGAGCTATCAAATACCATGCCTAACACTTTAAGGTAACTAAAAAATCTATCTGGGTTCCCAATGCCAGCTATTGCATGAAGATTATTTAAGCCCAGCTTATTTAATGGAATTTTTTTCTTAGTTTTTAGATTGATTATGGAATCACTCTTATATTTCATCAGGTAACTGCCATCTATCACTTTTTTTCCATTACAGACGATAGCATCTACGGCCTTTAGTTTACTCTTTGACTCCCTTAACGGCCCCGCTGGTAAAAGATATCCATTTCCAAATCCTCTAGTCCCGTCTATGACTAAAATTTCTATATCGCGTTTTAAACGATAATGTTGCAATCCATCATCAGACAAAATGACATCTATTTCTTTATATTTTTTAAGAAGTGCTTGCGCTGCCAACACTCTATCTTTTGAAATAAAAACTGGTAGACGAGTATGTTTCTGAATCAATATCGGCTCATCGCCGACATTCTCCACATTGCTTTTTTGACTGACTTCACTTATGCCATTTCCTTTGGCCCCATATCCTCTACTTATAATTCCAGGATGGTATCCGTTTTTCTTTAATTCATTTGCAAGATAAATCACTAAAGGAGTTTTACCGGTACCACCTAAAGTTATGTTTCCGATAACAATTACAGGCACTTGCATCTTAAAAGACTTTAAAAGATTAAATCGGTAGAGATATTTTCTAATAAAAGATATTAAAAGAAAAAATGCTGATAACGGAAGAAGAAGTAAAGAAGTTAAGCTTTTTTTCCCATAATGGAGCTTCGAGATGGCTCTTAAAGCATTCAAAATACTATTTCAGACCTTTTTTGTACAAGATTGTATAATGTTTGCACCGCTTAATTAATTCTGAGTGCGTGCCAACATCAATGATTTTTGATTTATCAATCACAACAATTCGATCAGCATTCAAAATGGTAGACAATCTGTGGGCAATGACTATGGTTGTTCTATTTTTCATTAAATTGTCCAGAGCTGACTGAACATATTTTTCCGAATGAGAATCAAGTGCGGACGTTGCTTCATCGAGAAGCAATATAGGTGCATTTTTTAAAATAGCACGAGCAATTGAAATTCTTTGTCTTTGACCTCCAGACAATCTAACGCCCCTATCGCCAATTTCATGGTCTAGTTTGTTTGGAAGCGGGTCAATAAATTCCCAGGCATTTGCTGCGATAGCGGCTTTTTTAACATCCTCTATACTTACGGGCCCGTCTGGACTGCCATAAGCTATATTATTCATTATTGTGTCATTAAATAAAATTGTATCCTGGCTTACCAACGAATACTGACTTCGCAGATTTTTTAACTTAAGGTCATTAATATTAATACCATCTAAAAATATTTTACCTTGATCAATTTCATAAAATCTTGGTAATAAATTAATAAGTGTTGTTTTTCCGCCACCAGATTTTCCGACAAGAGCCACTTTTTCCCCTGGCTTAATATTTAAATTAATGTCTTCAAGAATATTATGTTTACTATTTTGATATTTAAAGGTTAATTCAGATATTTTTATATGTCCTTTTGCCCTCTTAATAAATTTTGTGCCACGATCAATTTCTGAGGGCTCATCCATTAAACCAAATACACTTTTAGCAGCTGCTATAGCAATTTGAATTTTGTCATTAATGGAGGTTAAGCTTTTAATTGGGGCAATAATCATCAACAAGGCTGCAAAGAAAGCAGCAAATTGTCCCGCTGAAAATTTACCAAATGAATAAAAAGCAATTCCTGATAATGCAATGCCCGCTAAAATTTCTACTGTAAAAGAATTTAAAGCTGCAATTCTTATAAGCTTTGCCTGGATTTTCCTAATCTTTTCTGAAATTTTATTAAATCGACTAACTTCGTATTGACTTGTTCCAAATATTTTAACAATTCTTTGTGCGGCGATAGCCTCATCAGATGCCATAATTAACTCACCATTTGCATTTTGTGAAATTGTTCCTGCAGCTCTGAGTCTCGGCGACATTATTTTAAGGTAATAGGACAGGATTGGAGCTAATAATAAAAATACTAGAGTAAGTTTCCAATCCAAATAAATCATATAGCAAACTATCCCAATAAAACTTATCCCATCCTTTATGAGATTAAATCCTATATCTGTAATCACATTTGAGAGCTGCTGAACATCGCTATTCAATTTAGAGACAATATGACTTGATGAATTTTTGTCAAAAAAATTCATTGGCAACATCATAATCTTCTTAAATAAATCAGATCTAAGACTTTCAACAACCTTCAATGAAGTTGATTTCATAAAGTAGCTTGAGAATAATCCAGATAAGGCTCTGATCGACATGACCAAGAGAAGAAGGAGGGCTAGGGAAGATTGTTTATCTGCAATTCCTGACCCAAACCCCTGATCAGTAATTTTTTTAATAATGGCAAGAAATGCTGTATTCGTTAATGACAACACAACCAATGAAATTAAACTTAAAAATAAAATAAACTTATGTTGCCAAGTATATTTAAAGAGTCTTTTATAAAGATATCTAAAATTTATTGGCTGTGATGCAGTTATATTTTTAATAGTTTTTGCCATTAGGCCAAGAAAAGCTAAACACTTTTAAAGTTTAGTTAACTTTTGTTGAGAACGTAATATGAGTTAAGCCCGCCTGTCTTGAGGCTTCCATAACATTAATGACGGACTGGTGCTCAGATTTTGCGTCTGCATTAATAATCACCGGTATTTCTTTTTCGCCTTTTGCTGAATTTTTTAAAGCCGCAATAATAGATTCAAGGCTCTTATTTGGCAAAGGATTATCATTTATAGCGTAGAGACCCTCCGCTGTAATAGTCACATTAATAACATTAGGTTTCTTATCAGGGCTATTGGCTTCAGCAATAGGAAGATTAATTTTTAATTCACTGAATCTAGAAAAGGTTGTACTCACGACAAGGAAGATAATAATAACCAATAATACGTCGATTAAAGGAACCAAGTTTAATTCCATTTCTTCGTGTTTTTTTCCTCGTTGAAAATTCATATGTAATCCTAATTATTTATTTACGAACACCAATAGATTCAATGAGCTTAAGAGCTTGCTGCTCCATATCAAAGATTAAATCATCTACTTTAGATCTAAAAAAGCGATAAAAAATCATTGCAGGAACCGCTACAACAATACCCGCTGCTGTATTGTACAAAGCAACAGAAATACCTCTTGCAAATACAGCTACATCATGACCACTGTTTGTGAATGAACTAAAAAGATCAACCATACCTATGACTGTCCCCAAGAGCCCTAGAAGAGGAGCCACTGCAGCAATTGTGCCTAATGTTGGCAAGTATTTTTCAAGCTTATAATTCACTGCTCTACCCGACTCTTCTATAGCCTCTTTAATATGAGCTGCGGATGTATTTGAATTAAGAAGAGCGCTTGCAAAAATTTCACCCAAAAGAGAATGCTCTCTGATTTTTGCAATCACATCTTTCTTTATCGTACCTTGATTTAACAACTTCTGAACCTCAGGAAGAAGATCACTTGGTGCAACAACTTCAACTCTTAATGACCAGAACCGCTCACCAATAATTGCTAAGGCAATAATTGATGCAAATATGAGCGGCCAAATAGGCCATCCTGCAGCTAAAATAATTTCCCACATATCTAATTCTCCAAGTATTTGATGGGTAATATTCTATCTTAATATTCAGTTAATTGTTTAAATCAACTTATCTTAATATTCGGTTAATTACTTAAATCAACCTATATTTTTTTAAGCTTTCCTTGGGTTAATTTATATTGAAACTTTAATTTTGATGCAAGCTGATTATCATGAGTCACTAAGACTAGAGTTGAACGATTCTCTTTCGCTAAATCAAGTAATAAATCAAATACAAAATGCGCTGTTTTTCCATCCAAATTTCCTGTAGGTTCATCTGCAAGAATACATTTTGGCTTAGTGATTAAAGATCTGGCGATTGCAACCCTCTGCCTTTCACCTCCGGATAACTCATATGGTTTATGAGTTAGCCTTTTATTCAGCCCTATTTTTTTTAAAAGTGCTTCAGCCTCATTAAAAGCTAACTTGTATGAATATCTTCTAATTAATAATGGCATCGCAACATTTTCTATCGCGTTAAAATCACTAAGTAAATGATGAAATTGATACACAAAACCTAGATGCGTATTTCTCAAAATACCTAAATCATCCTGGGTTAGAGATGCAATATCCTGATCTAAAATTTTTACCTGGCCCGATGAGGCTTTTTCAAGCCCAGCCATTAGATGCAGAAGCGTACTTTTACCAGAGCCAGAGACTCCAACAATAGCTGAATGGTCACCTTCATTAATACTTAGATTCAACTTATTAATAATTTCTTCATCTAGGCTAGGAAATGACTTAGATAAATTTTTACAAGCTATAAGTAATTTTTTAGTCATGCTTTAACGCCTCAGCAGGGGAGGTGCTAGATGCTTCTATACTAGGGTAAATCGTTGCAAGAATAGACAATAGAATAGAAATTGAAGTGATAGCGCTCACATCAGTTAATAAAAGCTTAGACGGTACTTCAGAAATATAATAAATATCTTTAGATAAAAACTGAATATTAAATAAATGCTCAATAAAAGGGACAATTGCATGAATATTAAGTGAAATTAGAATTCCAAAAAATGCACCGGCGATAGTTCCAATGATGCCTATTAAAGAGCCTTGAATTATGAATATGAACAGAATGCTTTTTGGTTTTGCTCCGTATGTTCGAAGAATTGCAATGTCTGATCTTTTGTCAGTCACTGCCATTACCAAAGTTGATACAATATTAAATGCTGCAACAGCAATAATTAACATGAGAATGATAAACATTACTCTCTTTTCCATCTGCACAGCAGAGAAAAAATTCGAATGCTTTTTTGTCCAGTCACTCACATAAAAAAGGCCTGATTCCGAAAGTTTATTTGACAATCTCTCAGCCACTGCAGGCGCTAAAAAAAGATTATCAATTTTTACTCTAACGCCAGAAACAGCATCTTGCATTTGAAGAAACTTTTGAGCGTCCTCTAAATTCATTAACGCCATTCCAGAGTCATACTCATACATTCCGACTTCAAAAATACCCACAACATTAAATTGTCGCATTCTAGGAAATGTGCCTGCAGGGGTATAAGAACCTTGCGGAATTAAAATATTAACTTTATCTCCAACGACAATGCCCAATTGCTTTGCAGCATCTATGCCCAGAATAATATTAAATGTCCCGACCTTTAAATCAGACAAATGGCCTACCTTAACTTTTCTTTCTAGGTCATTAACATTACCTTCTAGTTCTGATGCAATACCGCGAAGCATAATTCCCTGGCTTCCATATTCACTAACCAACATCCCCTGACCGTCTATATAAGGCGCAGAACCTTTAACCTCAGAAATTCCTTGGAGCTTTTTTGTTAAATCTTCCCAATGAGCCAATGTATTGTTTGAGCTTGTAATTTCAATGTGGGAAGCTACTCCTAGAATTCTTTTTCGGAGCTCATCTTGAAAACCATTCATAACAGACATAATAATAATGAGCGCCGAAACTCCAAGCGCTATGCCAACCATACTTGTTGTTGAAATAAAAGATATGAAGCTATTTTTCTGCTTAAATTTTATGTATCTATAAGCAATCCAGACTTCAAAAGGTATGTATTTATTAAGTGAAGGCATTTGTTTTATTTTATCAGGGTTATACATTCTAATCTGATAAAATCACCTTATGTTCACAGGCATTATTCAATCCATTGGCTTAATAAAAAAAATTGAATCTTTAAAAAAAGATGTTCGCATTACTATTGCTTATAAGCCAAGCCAAATGGAAGCAAGCAGTCTGGGTGACAGCATATGTATAAATGGTGTATGTCTCACCATCCAAAAAAAACAAAAAAATCAATTTACATTTCATGTGTCCGAAGAAACATTAAATAGAACCATAACCTTTACCGAAAAGTCTCTAGTAAATTTAGAGAGTGCGCTTTCATTTAATGGGAAAGTGGGTGGTCATTTTGTAACAGGTCATATTGATGGCATAGGAAAAATTACAAACATTAAAGTCACTAGCCAATGCTGGATTCTTGAAATAAAGCCACCTAAAAAGCTACTTAAATTTATCGCCGAAAAAGGATCTATTGCGATCAATGGAGTAAGTCTTACGGTAAATTCAATTAATGACGATAAATTCAAGGTAAATATCATTCCCTTTACTTTAAAAGAAACTAATTTGGGACGTTTAACTAAGGGAAGTGAAGTTAATATTGAAATAGATTTGATTGCTAGATACCTCGAAAACATACTCAAAAGAAAATAAAGAATAAATGATCAGGCCGATAGTTGAAATTATTGAAGATATTAAGCAAGGCAAAATGGTTATCCTTGTAGATGAAGAAAATAGAGAAAATGAGGGCGATCTAGTTCTTGGTGCAGAGTTTGCTAATTCAGACCATATAAATTTTATGTCTAAATTTGGACGCGGCCTTATTTGTCTTACGCTAACTGAAGAGAAGTGCAAGATACTCGATTTGCCCTTAATGGTCCAAGAAAACGAAACTCGCTTAGGGACTAATTTTACAGTATCTATTGAGGCAGCTGAGGGTGTTACCACAGGAATCTCAGCCAATGATAGAGCCACTACAATAAAGGCTGCTATCCATAAAAATGCTACTTCAAAAAGTATTGTAAGACCAGGTCATATATTTCCATTGATATCGAAAAAAGGTGGGGTGCTTGTAAGAGCTGGGCATACCGAAGCCGGATGTGATCTTGCTCATCTTGCAGGCTTAGAATCAGCATCAGTAATTTGCGAAATTCTTAATGAAGACGGAAATATGGCAAGACTTCCAGATTTAATTAAATTTTCTGAGCAGCATAATATTAAGATTGGAACGATTGCAGATCTCATTGAATATCGAAGAAAGAATGAGAAATTAATTGAAAAATTAATCGAAAAAAATATCTTAACGCCTTATGGTGAAATGAAATTAATCTTATATAAAGATAAGATTTTAGAAGAAAGTCACATTGTTCTTGTAAAAGGTGAAATTCAAAAAGATAAGGAAACTATTGTGAGAGTTCATGAGCCTTTGTCAGTCATAGACCTTTTGGATATGGAAGATAAAAAACATTCATGGAATGCATTAAAGGCTATTAAAAAAATAAGTGAGCATGGTGGTGTCTTGATTTTTATCAATCACAATACAAACACAAATGATCTTTTAGGCATCTTGCAAACAAAAAATACTGTCCCACTAAAAAGCAATAATGATTTAAGAAATTACGGGATTGGTTCTCAAATATTAGTGGATTTAGGGGGTTAAAAAAATGAAACTACTATCTACCCCAAGAAAAATGCCAAGCATGATTGGTTTTGGCCTTGAAATTACAGGTTACATAGAAAATTAATATGTGCTATTAACAATTTATGCTAAAATGGATGCATTGAAAAATTATAGAAAAAATAATTTTAAAGTGCACTGTCAAACTGACTTCACGTCAGTTTTTTTTTCGAAAAAAACCCCTTTCATTAGCTTAAATTTAAAATTAAGCTCATTAAAATTTCCATGTTAATTAACGAAAATCATCATCAATCTAGCAAAGAAAAGGAAGGGAATGTCATAGGGTTTGATTTTGGACAAAAGCGCATAGGCGTTGCAGTTGGAAACAATATATCTAAGACAGCCCAGGCTTTAATCACCATCGACTCTTCATCGAATAATCAAAAATTTGAAGCCATACAAAAAATTATAGAAGAGTGGCAACCTATCTCTATTGTGGTTGGTGTTCCATTTAACGTAGATGGCTCTGAACATAAAGTCACAAATCTATCTAAAAAATTTGCTAAACAACTAGAACAAAAATACTCATTACCGACTCATCTTATTGACGAGCGCTATACTTCGATTGAAGCCAGCCATGAAGTTAAAGATAAAAAAATTGATTTAAAGAAAAAGAAACTTTTAATTGATCAAATAGCTGCAAAAATTATTTTACAATCTTATCTTGATCAAATTTAACTTAAAAAATGACTCTCCCTAACGCAGAAAACCTTATAGAAACCTTAAAAAATAAAATCAATGACCTAATTGATGATAAGACTGTTCTCGTTGGCGTTCAGCGCGGCGGAGAACTTATTCTTCAAAAGATTTTACCTAGTTTAAAAAATAATGTCGCGACAGGTTCAATTGATACATCTTTCTATAGGGATGATTTTTCAAGTCGCGGGTTAAAAGTTAAAAATAAGCCCTCAAAAATTGATACAGAAATTAATGATAAGCATATTATTCTTATTGATGATGTATTTTCCACTGGAAGAACTGTTCGTGCTGCTATGAATGAAATTTTTGACTATGGAAGACCTGCAAAAATTACATTAGCTGTTTTAATCGATCGCAACGAGCAAGAACTTCCGATTTCACCTCAGATTTATATTGAAAAAATTAGTCTAAATAAAAACCAACATTTAGAACTTAAATTAGATGAGAATAAAAAATTTATCTTTCAGCTAAAGGAGTCTCTTGTTTAATCCACAGCTGAATAGCAAAGGCAATTTAAACCATCTTCTATCTATTGAGGGTTTATCTAAAGAAAAAATTATTCAAATATTGGATACGGCAGAGTCATTTTTAAAGATAGGAGAGAGAGATGTTAAGAAAGTACCTATATTAAGAGGAAAAACAGTATGTAATGTTTTCTTCGAAAATAGTACTAGAACAAGAACAACTTTCGAAATTGCCGCCAAAAGACTTTCTGCTGATGTCATTAATTTAAATGTAGCTACCTCGTCTCAATCTAAAGGCGAAACGATCTTAGACACTATCAATAACTTAATTGCCATGAATGCAGATATTTTTATTGTAAGACATTCATCATCTGGCGCCGCTCATTTTATTGCATCACATGTAAAGCCGAATATCCATATTATTAATGCGGGTGATGGAAATCACTCTCATCCCACCCAGGGATTGCTAGATGCTTTTACTATTAGAAAATATAAAACTCACTTTAATAAGTTAAAAGTGGCCATTGTGGGAGACATCTTGCATTCCAGAGTTGCTCGATCCAACATTCACGCATTAAATATACTTGGCGTTCCTGAAATTAGAGTGATTGCCCCCAAAACATTACTTCCTTATGAGATTGAAAAATTAGGTGTTCATGTATTTCATGATATCGATAAAGGGCTTAATGATGTGGATGTCATTATGATGTTAAGGATTCAAAATGAGAGAATGGATGGTGTCATGCTTCCTTCTCAAGAAGAATATTTTAAAACTTACGGATTAAATCAAACACGACTGGACTTAGCAAAAAAAGATGCGATAGTTATGCACCCCGGTCCAATGAATAGAGGCGTAGAAATAGATTCAGCGGTTGCGGATAGCGAGCAATCCGTTATCCTTCCCCAAGTTACTTTTGGAATCGCGGTAAGAATGGCTGTGATGGCTATTTTAGTAGGACAACACTCATGAGCATTTTAATAAAAAATGGTCGGGTAATTGACCCAAAAAATAATATTGATGCAAATTTAGATGTCTTGATCGCGAATGGAAAAATTTCAGAATTAAATAAAAATGTAGATCCAAAAAAAGCAACACAGATTATTGATGCCTCAAAAAAAATAGTTATGCCAGGCATTATAGACCTTCAATTGAATTTAAGAGAGCCTGGCAATCAATACAAATCGACATTAGAAAGTGAAATGAAAGCGGCAAACGCTGGTGGTATTACAGGTATGGTATGTCCTCCAGATACCACCCCTATTCTAGATGAGCCCGGCCTTATAAAAATGCTGAAAAACAAATCTGAAGCGCTCAAATTAGGCAATGTGTACCCTCTTGGTG
>RFPQ01000002.1 GCA_009926035.1 Betaproteobacteria bacterium | reverse complement strand
CCTTATATAAGTGGCGCTGGTGAATTGGCTATATTTTGTACTGCGATGGCAGGTGCCGGCCTAGGATTTTTATGGTTTAACACGTATCCCGCAGAAGTCTTTATGGGAGATTTAGGCGCACTTGCTTTAGGAGCAGCTATAGGAACGATCGCAGTTATCGTAAGACAAGAAATCGTTTTATTTATTATGGGAGGAATTTTTGTAGTAGAGACTTTTTCTGTTGCTATTCAAGTCATATATTTTAAATATACTAAATTTAAATATGGTATTGGTAAGCGAATTTTTCTTATGGCTCCACTTCATCATCATTATGAAAAAAAAGGCTGGAAAGAAACGCAAGTCGTTGTCAGATTTTGGATTATCACAATGATGCTTGTATTAATTGGGATTTCATCACTAAAAATTAGATGACCATTAACTTTAATAAGAAAAGAGTATTAGTAATAGGTCTTGGAGATACTGGACAATCTGTATTACATTTTTTAATGGACAAAGAGTGTGTCATTCATGCAATTGATACAAGATCAAGTCTTGAGAATTTAGATGAAATAAAAGAAAAATTTAAAAAAGTTAAATTCTCTGTTGGAGAGATATTTAACGAAGATATCCTTAAAGATATTGAATTAATTATTATTAGTCCCGGTGTTTCATTAAAAGAAAGTTATGTTCAAGCTGCTTTAAATCTAGGTATACCTGTAGTTGGCGACATTGAAATCTTCGCACAAGTTAAATCAATCAGTTCAAAAGTGATTGGTATTACAGGATCA
The DNA here is from genome assembly GCA_009926035.1 of Betaproteobacteria bacterium. Taxonomy (GTDB): domain Bacteria; phylum Pseudomonadota; class Gammaproteobacteria; order Burkholderiales; family Methylophilaceae; genus Methylopumilus. The sequence continues at coordinate 18,381 of RFPQ01000002.1, read as the reverse complement.
AATGGTAAAACAACAGTCACTTCGCTTGTTGGCGAACTATTAAAAGCAGCAGGTATATCCACTATTGTTGGAGGAAATATCGGCATACCTATATTAAATACTCTAAATCAAAAAGTGCCTGAAGTTTATGTTCTTGAATTATCTAGTTATCAGTTAGAAACAACATATTCATTAGCACTTGAATCTGCAACAGTATTAAATATTTCAGAAGATCATATGGATCGGTATTCATCAATCGAGGAATATGCGAAAGCTAAATGTAGAATATTTAATCATGCTAAAAAAATTATATTGAATCGAGATGATGAATATCTCAAATCTCAGATTAACGAAGATTCAGTGACATTCGGAAATCATTCAGACGAGAAAAATTACGGTATTAAAAAAAATGGAAATCAATATTTTATTGCCAAAGGCAATGCTGAAATTATCTCCTTAGATGAAATTAAACTTAAGGGCCTCCATAACATACTTAATATCATGGCAGCTTTGGCGCTGTGTGAACCATTTAAAATTTCTAATGATGTGATAAAAAAAGTGGTCAGTCAATTTAAAGCCCCGCCCCATCGAGTTGAATACGTTGACTCCATATCAGGTATTGATTTTTATAATGACTCAAAAGGAACTAATGTAGGAGCAGCGATTGCTGCTATTCAAAGTATGAGCAAACCAGTTTTACTCATTGCAGGAGGAGATGGAAAAAATCAAAACTTTAAGCCATTAATAAATATTCTCAAATCGAAAGTTAAAAATATTTCTTTGATTGGTAAAGACGCACAAATTATGAAAGAGGTATTTAGTGATAAAGCAATTCGTATAACTATTGAAAAAAATCTTGAGCTAGCAGTAATTAAATCATTTGAATTGGCTAACTCTGGGGATGTAATTCTTCTCTCTCCAGCATGTGCAAGTACAGATATGTTTAAGAATTATGTTCAACGCGGAGAAGTTTTTAAGGATTGCGTAAGCAAGCTAAAAATCATGATCGATAAATTTTCAAATAAATCGACAATAGATAAACCTTCTTTTGATCAAGGACTATTTTGGGTTTCATGCATACTGATTGCAATTGGTCTTATTATGGTTTACTCGTCTTCAATTTCTTTTGCTGAATCTAGTAAATTAACCAAACATCAAAATTACTTTTTTTTATTAAGACAATCGATTTATATTTTATTAGGTTTTGTTGTTGGATTTATTACCTTTCAGATCCCGATTCGTTGGTGGCAAAAGATGTCCCCTTATTTATTCATGGCAGGTATGGTGTCTTTAATTCTTGTTCTTATTCCTGGTATTGGTCATGTGGTGAATGGAAGTAGACGTTGGATTTCATTGCTTATATTTAATATGCAACCTTCAGAATTTATGAAATTATTTACAGCCATGTATGCATCAGATTATGTCCTGAGAAAATCTAAAGAGATTGGTAGTTTTTTAAAAGGATTTCTTCCAATGGCAGCAGTGATCATGTTAATAGGCGCATTATTATTGCTTGAACCTGATTTCGGTGCATTTGCTGTAATCTCAGTTATTGCAATGTGCACTTTAATTTTAGGCGGTATCGATAAAAAAATACTGATGGGCTTAAGTATTGTTGCTCCCATTGGAATGGCAGCATTAATTTTTAGTTCCGACTATAGGTATCAAAGATTGATAGGTTTTTTCAACCCATGGGCCGATCCTTATGGAAAAGGTTATCAGTTATCGCATGCCCTTATTGCATTTGGTCGTGGTGAATTTTTCGGCGTAGGACTTGGGGGTAGTGTCGAAAAATTGCTTTATTTACCCGAGGCCCATACCGATTTTATTTTAGCTGTATTAGGTGAAGAATTTGGTTTCTCTGGCGTATTGATTGTTATTGGATTATTTTCATGGCTTGTGATCAGAGCTTTTGGTATTGCCAAAGAGGCTATTATTAATGAAAGTTATTATTCGGCGTTGTTATCTCAAGGTATCGGTATTTGGTTTGGCACACAGGGCATTATTAATATGGGTGTGAATATGGGACTTCTCCCTACTAAAGGCTTAACCTTACCACTCCTATCTTACGGCGGCAGTGGCATATTAGCCAATATGGTTGCGCTTGCTATATTGCTTAGGATTGACTGGGAAAACCGAAGAGGCTTAAGAGGAATTTAAATTCGTGAAATCCAATAAAAAAATATTGATTATCGCAGGAGGTACTGGGGGGCATATTTATCCTGGCATTGCGATCGCCGATTATTTAAAAGTTAAAGGCTGGTCGATCACATGGCTTGGAACTTCGCATGGCATGGAAAATAAATTGATCGATAAAAAGCCCTATCAAAAAGCGATGATTGATATTACTGGCGTTAGAGGCAAAAACCTTTTAAATTGGTTAAAGCTTCCATTTAAGCTCTTGATCGCATTAATACAATGTGCAAAAGCAATTAAAAAAGAAAAGCCAGATGTAGTAATTGCCATGGGTGGTTATGTTTCATTTCCGGGCGGTCTTATGGCGAGGCTTATGGGTAAGCCACTCATTGTGCATGAACAAAATTCGATTCCAGGCCTTACCAATAAATTATTAGCAATGATCGCAACACAAATATATTCCGCGTTTCCAATTAAATTAATACAAGCCTCGCATAAAATTGGCAATCCAGTAAGAGATGAAATTAGACAAATCAAACCTCCAGTCCAAAGATTTAAAAATAGAGAAGGTCCTTTAAGATTACTCATAGTAGGCGGTAGTTTGGGAGCTAAATTTTTTAACGATACGATTCCTTTAAGTATTAAACAAATCAATCCTAAAGACAGACCCACCATCATTCACCAATCCGGTGAGAAGCATTTTGAAGAATTAAAAGTAAATTACAAAAGATGTGGTATTAAAGCCGACTGCAGGCCTTATCTGGACCATATTGAAAAAGTGTATGAATGGGCAGACCTTGTCATAGCAAGATCTGGCGCCCTCACGGTATCTGAATTTTCGGCAGCGGGAATTCCTAGTATTCTAGTGCCATTCCCTTTTGCTGTAGATAATCATCAGTTTTATAACGCAAAATACTTAAGTGATAAGAAGGCAGCGCGACTTATAATTCAGGAGGAACTCACAACCGAATTATTAAGTGGTTTACTTAAAGACATGACAAGAAATGAATGCTTAAAAATGTCAAAAGCTGCATTAGAAAAAAAAGGAACAAAACCTGAAGAAATGATTTATCAGACATGTGAGCGATTAATTAAAAAATGAAACACAATATCAACCGAATTCATTTTGTAGGTATAGGCGGCTCAGGCATGAGCGGTATCGCAGAAGTGATGCATAACTTAGGTTATTTTGTCTCCGGTTCCGACATTCAGGATTCGCCAATTATTGCAAGATTAAAAGAGCTTGGCATTAAGATTTTTATTAATCATGCAGCAGAAAATATTAAAGATATTGATGTCATTGTTATTTCCTCAGCAATAGATAAAGACAATCCCGAATTAAAAGCTGCTATAAAAAATAAAATCCCGATTATGCCGAGAGCGGAAATGCTCTCAGAATTGATGCGATTTAAAAAAGGTATTGCTGTAGCTGGTACTCATGGTAAAACAACAACAACAAGTTTAATAGCCTCTATATTGGCAGAAGCCTCTATGGATCCGACCTACGTAATTGGCGGAAGACTTTCTTCTTTGAATGCAAATGCCAAGCTAGGTAATGGCGAATATATTGTTGTGGAAGCTGATGAATCAGATGCATCATTTTTACATTTGACGCCAGTTTATTCTATTGTGACAAATATTGATCAAGATCACATGGAAACATATGACAATGATTTTGATAAACTCAAGAAAACTTATATCGAATTCATACATCGATTACCTTTTTATGGTGTGGTGATTGTGTGTATTGACGATCCTGTTATTAAATCTATTCTTCCTGAAATTTCTAGACCTATCACCACATATGGCTTGTCTGATGATGCAGATGTACATGCTCAAGAAATTGAAGCAGATGCAGGAAAAATGCATTTTAAAGTGACAATAAAACACTCTGATGTCGTTAAAAAAGAAATGACTTTGAATCTACCAGGAAAGCATTATGTGAGAAATGCATTAGCTGCAATAGCATTAGCTGATGAGCTTGAGATACCGATTTCCAAAACAATTGATGCCTTAAAGCATTTCAAAGGCGTGGGACGTAGATTCGAAACTTATAAAGATTTAATCTTTGATAAAAAATCTTTTACTCTCGTAGACGACTATGGACATCATCCTGTTGAAATTGAAGCTGTCCTTGATGCAGCGCGGGATGCTTATCCCAATAAATCTATTCACCTTATTTTTCAGCCTCATCGCTATACCAGAACAAGAGATTGTTTTGATGATTTTGTAAGAGTACTCCAAAAAGCAGATAAAGTTCTTCTCACTGATATTTATTCGGCTGGTGAAAAAGTAATTCCAGGGGTAAATACCATAGCAATCATGGATCGTATGAATAAAATTACAAACAAAGTTTATTTTGAGAAAGACATTGGGGTATTGGCTAAAACAGCACTTCAACAAATTGACCAAGATTCTATTTTAATAGTAATGGGTGCAGGTTCAGTAGGAAGAGTAACGAAGGATATATTGAGTATTGTGAACACATGACAAATGCATTAATTTTCAAGAATGAGTCATTAAACAAATACAACAGTTGGCGTGTAGGTGGAGCCGCCGATAATTTATTCACCCCAAAAAATTTAGAAGAACTAAAAAATTTCTTAAAAGAAGGAAAATATTTAAAGCCTCTCACTTTTATTGGATTGGGATCAAATGTCTTGGTAAGAGACGGAGGAATTCGTGGAACAGTTATTGTCATACATGCCGCTTTGAATGAAATTCAAATGACTGATGATAGTATCTATGCAGAAGCAGGTAACACATGTGCAAAGATCGCAAAAAATCTTGCTAAAGAACATTATGTTGGCGGAGAATTTTTTGCTGGTATTCCAGGCACAGTAGGAGGAGCATTGGCAATGAATGCTGGATGTTACGGTTCTGAAACATGGAATTATGTGACCCAAGTGAATATGATCGATGAAGAAGGAAATATAGTCATAAGACCAAAAAATGAATTTTTGATTTCCTATCGTGAAGTAGTTAAGCCAAAATTAAATGAATGGTTTGTGGGTGCTTGGTTTAATTTCAAAAGAGACATGACAGCTGACCCGGAAAGTAAGATTAAGGAATATCTTAATCATAGAAAAAATACACAACCTCTCAATTGGCCTACAGCTGGTTCAACTTTCAGAAATCCTAAAGATACTTTTGCCGCAAAACTCATTGAAGAGTGCGGATTAAAAGGTTATAGGGTTGGCAATGCGGAAGTATCAGATAAACATGCGAATTTTATTATCAATTTGGGCAAAGCATCTGCAAAAGATATCGAGGATATTATTGATCATATTGAATCTGAAGTATTTAAAAGAAAAGGGATCAAGCTTGAAAGAGAAGTCAAAATTTTAGGTGACTTTCTAAATAGATGACCAACTTCGGTAAAGTGGCAGTGTTAATGGGAGGAGACTCAAACGAAAGGGCTGTTTCACTCTTAAGTGGTGATGCCGTATTTCATGCACTAAAACGCTTAGGTATTGAAACTGAAACTTTTGACCCAACTGATAGAGACATTGAAGAAATTAAAACTTATGACAGGGTCTTTATAGCTCTTCATGGACGCGGTGGCGAAGATGGTTCTATGCAAGCTTTTCTAAAATCAAAAAATGTTGCATATACAGGCAGTAACTCTGCAAGCTCTGCAATTGGCATGGACAAGCTCAAAACAAAATTACTATGGCGATCACTTAATATTTCAACACCAGATTTTTTACAAGTGACCGAGAATACTTCCTATGCAGATATAGTCAATTCAATTGGCTTGCCTTTTTTTATAAAGCCATCGAATGAAGGTTCAAGTATTGGAATTGATAAGATTAAAAACGAACAACAATATAAAGAAGCTTTTTTAAAGACATCGAAAATTGATGCAAATGTAATTGTTGAAAAATTTGTAGATGGTGAAGAATATACCGTGGCAATTGTGAATAATAAAACGCTACCAGTCATTAAAATTAAACCGAGCAATGAGTTTTATGACTACGAAGCTAAATATCTTAAAGATGATACGCAATATATTTGTCCTTCAGGTATTGAAAAAGATAAAGAAGCTCTCATCGCACAAGAAGCGCTAGAGGCTTTTAAAGCGATTGGCTGTTCCAGTTGGGGTCGAGTCGATTTTATGATGGATCAACAAGGCCATCATTATTTTATAGAGGTGAATACTTCACCTGGAATGACAAGCCATAGCTTGGTGCCTATGGCAGCTAAAGAAATTGGTATTAATTTTGATCAATTAGTTTTAGAGATATTAAAAACTGCAGATGTTAAATAACCATTTAAAAATTTATTGGTTAGGTAATTTGGTATTTTTACTTAATATTATTTTGATACTTTTTTTATTTAGCTATCGATTTATACATTTTGTTAAATTTCCGATACGGGAAATTAAAGTTGTAGGTCAATATCAACATTTAGATGAAGATCAAGTAAGTATGATCTCAGATCGATTTGTTAAAGGTAACTTCTTTTCTTTAGATTTGTATAGCACTAAGGAAGCGTTTACAAAACTACCTTGGATTAGAAATGTAAGTTTAAGAAGAGTGTGGCCAGATCGATTAGAAGTTTTTGTTGAAGAACATCAGGCAATAGGAAGATGGGGTGCAATAGCCTTAGTTAATGAGAATGGTGAAATTTTTCACGGGGCATCCGATGAAGATTTGCCACTTTTTTTTGGACCAGAAGGAACGGCAAGTTATATAGCATTGGAGTATAAAAAAATGCAAAGTATTTTAGATAAAAAACAATTAAAAATTGCGCAAGTTTCCCTATCTTCTAGATACACTTGGGACATTAGAACAACTAACAACATGAAAATTATTTTAAGCAAAGATAACATCGAGGCTAATCTAACTCGCTTTATGTCCCAGTATGACAATATTTTAGTTTCAGTTAAAAGAATTGGTTCGGCTGACTTAAGATATCCCAATGGTTTTGCGATTAAAAAATCTACTGAACCTATTCAAAAAATAGATAGTGGTGAGAGGCCGCTTATATGATTAAACAAAAAGAAGAAAAAAATCTCATTGTTGGTTTAGATATTGGAACATCTAAGATTGTGGCTATTGTTGCCGAGTTACAACCAGACGGCTTATTGAATGTGATTGGATTAGGGCAGCATAGCTCAAAAGGATTAAAAAAAGGCGTCGTCATCAATATCGATTCCACTATGGAGGCGATTCAAAGAGCAATTGAAGAAGCTGAGCTCATGGCAAATTGCAAAATCACTGATGTGTATACCGGTATCGCTGGTAGCCATATTAAAAGTATCAATTCACACGGCATGGTGAAAATTAAGGATACCGAAGTTTCTCAATTAGATGTGGATAAAGTGATTGAAACTGCTTGTGCTATTACACTTCCTAATGATCAACAAGTGCTTCATATTTTGACGCAAGAATATGTAATTGACGGGCAGGAGGACGTAAGACAGCCTCTTGGTATGAGTGGTATGAAATTAGAAGTTAAAGTTCACATTGTGACAGGCGCGATTGCAGCTGCTCAAAATATCGTCAAATGTATTAAGCGTTGTGGTCTTGATGTATCTGAATTGGTGTTGCAACCTTTAGCTTCAAGTATGGCAGTTCTTACTGATGATGAAAAAGAATTAGGCGTGTGTTTGGTTGATATTGGCGGTGGAACAACTGATATCGCAGTATTAAGACATGGATCTATTCGTCATACAGCTGTCATTCCAATTGCGGGCGATCAAATTAATAATGATATTGCAGTGGCATTCAGAACTCCTTTGCCATCTGCAGAAGAGATAAAAATTAAACATGGTTATGCTGCAAGAAGTTTAGCTTCAGCCTCAGAACAAATTGAAATTCCTGTGGTCGATGGGAAAGAGTCTAAAACTATCTCAACACTCTCATTAGCAGAGGTCATTGAAGCTCGATTAGTTGAGCTTTATGAGCTTGTTGCAAGTGAGTTGAAACGAAGTGGTATGGAAGATATGATAGCTTCTGGTATTGTGATTACAGGCGGATCATCCTTAATGAAAGGCATGGTTAATCTTGGGGAAAGTGTATTTAGAATGCCAGTTAGGATTGGTACACCAAGAAATGTAGGCGGCTTGTCTGAGGTTGTTGATAATCCAAGATACTCTACAGGTATTGGATTATTACTTATGGGCAAAGATCAGTTAGAAAAGGAAATGATGAATCAAATTGATGGCAATTCAATAAATCAAATCTTTATGAAAATGAAGAATTGGTTTCAAGGTAACTTTTAATTCTTGGAGATAGGATATGTTTGAAGTTGTTGATAGCAAGTCACAAAATGCCATTATAAAAGTCATTGGTGTAGGCGGCTGTGGCGGCAATGCTATTGATCATATGATCGATAAGAATTTAACTGGTGTTGAATTCATCTGTGTCAATACTGATATGCAAGCACTGAAAAAAAGTCGTGCAAGTCATATATTGCAAATTGGACAAGTAATGACTAAAGGCTTAGGTGCTGGTGCTAAACCCGAAATTGGTAAACAAGCAGCTATTGATGATAAAGAGAAAATTATTAGCTCTATTAAAGGCGCTGATATGTTATTTATAACCGCAGGTATGGGCGGTGGAACAGGAACAGGCGCAGCGCCTGTAATTGCGCAAATTGCAAAAGAATTAGGTATTCTAACGATCGCGGTTGTTACAAAACCTTTTTTGTTCGAAGGCAAAAGAACAGCAATAGCGACTGATGGTATTAATGAGTTAGTTCAACATGTAGATTCTTTAATTGTTATTCCAAATGAAAAATTAATGGAAGTGCTAGGTGAGCATATTCCATTCTTAGAAGCTTTTAATGCCGCTAATGATGTATTGCATAATGCAGTCTCAGGTATCTCAGAAATCATTAATAGCCCAGGCTTAGTTAATGTGGACTTTGCTGACGTGAAAACGGTTATGGGTGAAATGGGCATGGCTATGATTGGTTCTGGAGTGGCGCAAGGAGAGCATCGAGCATATAAAGCATCTCAAGCAGCAGTTGCTAGCCCACTTTTAGAAGATGTGAATTTAGTTAATGCGAGAGGTGTATTAGTCAATATATCAGCAAGCAGTAAATTTACACTTAAGGAATACCATGATGTGATGGAAACGATTAAACAGTTTGCAGCGATTGATGCTACTGTCATTGTTGGTAATGTTATTGATGAGGCAATGGGAGATTCGATCCGAGTCACAGTTGTAGCAACAGGCTTGGCGCAAAATGTAAAACAAAGAATGCCAAGGATCGAACCACGACCAATTATGCAAAATAAGACACCTATCATTGAAGATGAGGCTGTTATGGATGATGAGCCAGATGTATTCAGCTCAAATGAGAATAGGGCGCAAGTTGAAATCATGAAAATGTCAGGTATGGAAGAGTACGATATCCCAGCATTCTTAAGAAAAAAAGGCGAATAAGTATTTAATGATTAAACAGAGAACCATTCAAAAATCTGTCCAGACTTCTGGCGTGGGCCTCCATAATGGCGAAAAAGTGACTTTGACCCTCAAACCTGCTGAAGTTGACCAAGGTATTGTCTTTCGCAGAGTTGATCAAAAGGAAAATCACGAAGTTAAAGTAAGCCCTGATGCAGTTAAAGATACGAATATGTGTTCCGCCATTGGGCAAGATGCTTCGCGTGTAGCTACAGTTGAACATTTAATGTCAGCACTTTCTGCTACAGGCATTGATAATATTATTATTGAATTGAATGGCTCTGAAGTACCGATTATGGATGGAAGTTCTATACCATTTATTTACCTTCTTCAAACCGCACAAATTAAAGAACAGGATGCTCCTAAAAAATTTATACTGATAAATAATGTCATAGAAGTTAAAGATAAGGATAAATGGGCTAGATTCGAACCTTATGAAGGATTTAAAGTTGATTTTACAATCGACTTCCCTCATCCAGTATTTGATGAATCAACGAATAAAGTTGCCCTAGATTTTTATGATGAATCCTATGTCACAGAAATTAGTCGTGCTCGGACGTTCGGATTTATGCAGGAAGTCGAATACCTTAGATCTAATGGATTAGCAAGAGGTGGATCACTTGATAATGCAATTGTTTTAGATGAGTATAAAATTATCAATACGGATGGACTTCGATACAACGACGAATTTGTGCGACATAAAATACTAGATGCTGTTGGCGATCTCTATATGTTAGGTTATTCGATCATAGGTAATTTTAAAGCCTACAAATCAGGCCATGAATTAAATAATAAATTATTACTCGAATTGATTTCTGATAAAGAAAGTTGGAGCCTTATTACTTTAGATAGCAAAGATCCTAAAACATCAAATTTAGCAACTCGGTATATTAACTCTAAGAGCGGTATTTTAAATCAAGAAATAGCGGGAGTTTACTAATGAACATTTTAAGATTTTGTATATTTTTGTTGCTCGCAATATTAATAGCATTTACCTTTTTATATTTAAATACAAAAAATAAAAAATATTTAAAATATTTAAAGCTTACAACTAACATCACATTAATTCTTATACTTATATTTATAATAAGATTGCTTTAACATCAAAGTGGCTCAATCAAAGAAAACAATTGCAATTTTTGGAGCTTCAGGCTTTTTAGGCTCTAGTATTGTCTTAGCACTTAATCAATCTAATTGTCGTCTAAAATTATTTTCACGGAATAAAGAAAAAATTAAATATTGGACGGTGAATCCGAATATCCAAATATTTGACTTTGATATTGATAATTTGACGCAAGTAAAAAAAGATTTAAAAAATACAGATGCTGTTATTAACCTCTTAGGCATTCTTCATCAATCCAAAAAAGATTCTTTTGATAAGATTCATCATCTATGGCCAACCCGCTTAGCTAATACGATGAAAGACTTAGGGATTAAGCGGCTTATGCACCTTAGTGCCTTAGGCACAAGTTTTAAGGCTCCAAGTTTATATCTCAAATCAAAAGCACATGGCGAAACAGCATTACTTAAACATAAAGATTTAAATTTAACCATATTAAGACCTTCGATTATTTTTGGGGCAAGAGATAATTTTATTAATATGTTTAAGGCGCTTGTAAAATGGCTGCCAGTGATAGTTCTTTTATCACCGCAATCTAAATTTCAACCGATTTATATTGAGGATGTTTCAAAAGCGCTTATTAAAAGTCTTTGGGATAAGAAAACATATGGAAAAGTTTACGAACTAGGTGGACCCGATGTTTATTCACTTAAAGAAATTATTAAATTGATTATTAATTCAGAAAAACTGCATCGCCTAATCATTCCTCTTAATAAACCACTTTCATATATGTTTGCATTAAGCATGGAAATGCTTCCAATTAAAATATTGACTCGAGATAATTGGAGGTCTATGCAGGTTGATAATGTAGTAGATATTCAGTATGCAATAACATATCGATATTCTCAGGAGCATTTGGAGCATTACCTAGAAAATAAAAAAAATAGACCGCCTATGCGAGCTAAATATAATTTTTATAGAAGCAAATCTGGTCGTTAAATGAAAATTTATCTTGTGGGTGGAGCTGTTCGTGACGAGATCATGGGTTTGTCGGGTAAAGATAAAGACTATGTGGTTGTTGGGGCGACACCTGAAGAAATGGTTAAGTTAGGTTACAAGCCAGTAGGAAAAGATTTCCCGGTTTTTTTACACCCAAAAACTCATCATGAATATGCGTTAGCAAGAACTGAACGCAAGATTTCAAAGGGATATAAAGGGTTTAAAGTGTATGCCTCAAAAGAAGTTACTTTAGAGGAAGATCTGAAGCGAAGAGATCTCACAATCAATGCTATTGCTAAGGATTCGAAAGGCCAGTTTTTTGATCCCTTTCAAGGTATTCAAGACATTAAAAATAAAATTTTACGGCATGTTAGCCCAGCCTTTGTGGAAGACCCTATTCGCGTATTACGTATCGCTCGATTTTCTGCTCGATTTCATCAGTTCAAAATACATCCAAAGACGGAACTTATTTTAAAGCAGATTGTAAAAAATAAAGAAATAGAAGCTTTAGCATCAGAAAGAATTTGGCATGAATTCTCTATTGGATTTTCTGAAAAAAAATCTTATTTAATGTTTGAAGTTCTTCATCGATGTGGAGCGCTTAAATTATTATTACCAGAAATGAATTATGTTAAACATAAAAATTCCATGAAGAAGAGTTTCGAGTACGCAGCAAAATCAAAGTATTCTGCTGAAATTAAGGCGGCTTTATTTTTTATGTATCTCTACCCTATAAAAGTCAATATCATGCTGCAAGAAAAAATTTATACAAGGCTATCTGTACCGAATGCTGTAAAGAAATTAACTGAAAAAACAATATTGAATTTATCCGATCTAAAGCAATTTAAAAAGCTTAAACCACGCCAAATTCTAGATTTGATTTATAAAATGGATTTGTTTAGAAATCCAGATATGCTATTGGATGTGATTAAAGTCTTTGAGGCCTTTATTAAGGGTCAGTCAATCCAGTACAAATCGGCATCAACAACTTTAAAAATCATGCAAAAGTATTTGAAGCAACTCAATAAATTAAATCTAAGTTCGATTAGTCAAAATAAGCGTGGCCTCGATATTAAGGATGCGGTTTATGACGCCCGCCTTCAAGTATTAACAAAACTTATCTGAAAAACTTAAATTAATTGAGTAATTCTTGTAATGCGTTTCCCCACAAAAATTATTTTTTTATTTTGCTTGGATAGCAAAATTGTTTTCATACCTATCTTGTAAGCAGTTTTTAAATTAGCAAGATCATCCTCCACCATGATGCATTGATGCGCTTTTTTACCAAGTTGCCTTAAGATTTTTCTGAATGCATATAGCGATGGCTTTGGATTGTAACGCGTTGACTCTATACTATAGACTGCTGAAAAATATTTTTGAATATTAAGTGAATTAATGATAGCGATCGCATAGTGAAGCGGAGCATTTGTAAAAACAATTTTTTTACCTTTAATTTTTTTTAAAGTATTTTTTAGGGCATGAGATTGTTTTACGAATTTTGATAGCTCTTCTGCATTGTGTGTGCTGAGTAAAAATTCTTTTGGATCAACACCGTGATTTTCTATTAACCCCTTTAAAGTTGCGCCATAGACTTTCCAATATTGATCTCGAAGGTTATGTGCATCATGGCGACTAATTTTGAGCTTCTGACTGACATAGTCAGTCATAGATTGATTAATGCTAGGGAATATTTTAGAGCTTGCGTCGTGCAGTGTGTCGTCTAAATCAAAAATCCATAATTTTGACAATTATTTTGCCTTAATTAAAGTACCTACGCCTTCGTCTGTTAATACCTCTAATAAAAGTGCATGCTGCACTCTACCATCGATAATATGGACCCTTTTGACCCCGCTTCTAGCAGCATCAAGTGCTGAACTTATTTTAGGTAACATGCCACCAGATAAAGTGCCATCTTCCACAAGCTTATCAATTTCATTAGGCGTTAATCCCGTGAGGAGTGAGCCTTTCTTGTCAAGCACACCAGGAGTATTAGTAAGTAAGATTAATTTTTCTGCACTTAATACTTCAGATAATTTTCCAGCTACAAGGTCAGCATTGATATTGTAGGTTTCTCCATTGGCGCCTACACCAATCGGCGCAATCACAGGAATAAAATCTCCCTCATCTAGAAAATTAATAATACTCGGATTAATTGATGCAATCTCACCCACGTGCCCTAGATCTATCGTTTTTTTTGGGTCCGTATCATTTTGTACAACAAGTTTTTTTGCATGAATAAAATTCCCATCTTGCCCTGTCAAGCCCACAGCTTTTCCGCCATGCCTATTAATAAGATTTACTATCTCTTTATTGACTTGTCCGCCGAGAACCATTTCTACAATATCCATGGTTTCAGTGTCAGTGACTCTCATGCCTTGAATAAACTCACCCTTTTTGCCAAGCTTATCAAGATGTTCATCGATCTGAGGACCGCCACCATGAACGACGACTGGGTTCATACCTACTAATTTTAAAAGCACGACATCGCTCGCAAATGATTGCTTTAGATTTTCGTCGACCATGGCGTTGCCACCATATTTAATAACGATGGTTTTACCAAAGAACTTTTTAATGTACGGCAAAGCTTCGCTTAATATTTTGGCTTTGTGTTCCGGTTTAACGTCGTGACTCATTTTTATACCTATAGTTTTTTAAGATTTTAAAGCTTTTTAATAAAAAATTTTGAATTTCTTTGAGGCAAGTAAGAATCCAATCTTTTTTTAGGAAGTTTTTGGATATTTTCTTCTTTAAATCCTTTTTCAATAAACCAATGTTCAGTTCTTGTCGTTAGAGCAAATAAATACTTGTAACTTTTTTCTCGTGCAATTTCTTCGCAATAATTATAGAGTTTTGAACCAAAGCCTTTTGATTGATAGTTTTTATTAATTGCAAAACAGGCAAATTCAACATGATCGTTGTAGGGATATAAAGCAGCGCAACCAATAATTTTCTTATCGTGCTCGATCACGAAAAAGTTTTCTATGTCGTGATCAATCCGCTCTTTGCCCCTTTTGATAAGATAGCCGCCTGCCTCTAAAGGGTTAATTAGTTTGTGAATACCTTTGACGTCATTATGATTGGCTTGTCTGATTATATCGAGCGCTTTTTCTGTGATGACAGTGCCTACACCTTCATCCGTAAATAATTCTTGAAGAATGGCACCATCAATATGCCTATTAATTAAATGAATTTTATGAATACCGGCTTCGGAAGCTTTTATCGCAATCTCTAGTAGATCAAGTTCATTTGAATTAATATTGATGAGCTCATGTTTTTTTGGATTATTTTTTGCGATACTTTTATAGAGATTGACAGCTTTTTCTAAAGTCATTTCGTGCAGCAACTCATTCCTTAAATTAAAAATACCATTAGAATCTATAAGAAGAATTAGTTTATCTGCCTCTAATGCGATAGATGTTTTGAGTGCGACATCTTCCATGGTGAGATTAAACACTTCACCTGTCGGCGAATATCCAATAGGAGATATGACAACTAATTCCTTGTTATCTAATTTTTTCTTAATCGCAGCACTATCAATTTTTCTTACTTCGCCGGTATGTTGCATGTCGATGCCATCGATTACACCCAAAGGTTTTGCCGTGATAAAGTTTCCGCTAGAAACTTTAATGTCACTCCCCGCCATAGGTGAATTTAAAAGACTCGACGAAAGTGTAGATTCAATATTAATTTTAATTAGACCATTGGCTTCTT
Source organism: Betaproteobacteria bacterium (assembly GCA_009926035.1). Taxonomy (GTDB): domain Bacteria; phylum Pseudomonadota; class Gammaproteobacteria; order Burkholderiales; family Methylophilaceae; genus Methylopumilus. Next base: position 3,081 of record RFPQ01000002.1, on the reverse strand, counting down.
TAACAGCTTCCATGCCCGCATCATCAGTGACGCGAACATTTTGCACAAGCTGGGTTGAGATTTTTTTTTCTTTAAGTTTTTGATCGATTTGAGGTCTCGCGCCATGGACGAGCACAATTTTGACGTTTAAGCAGGTCAATAAATTGATGTCGTGAGAGAGGGCTGTAAATTGATCTTCATTTAGAAGCTCGCCCCCAAATGCAATGACAAATGTTTTATTACTAAAGGTGTTGATATAGGGGGCTGCTAACCTAAACCACCTTGCAAATGTCTGGCTATCTAATTTTTGAATGGGGGTAGAGGAAGTCTTATTTTGAAAAAGACTAGAGGGCGCACAATTGAGCGCTTCAGATATTTTAAGTAATTGCGCTTCACTGATATTTTGGGCACCTCTTTCCATTCTAGAGAGATTGCCAGGATCGCTCGCAATTTTTTCGGCTAAGACTTGAAGGGTGAACCCTAAAGACTTTCTTCTTTTTCTAATTGCTTCGCCAAGTGACATAAGGTAATAATTTGCTTAAAATACATATTTTACATGTATTTTTTACATAAATACCATAATTTTTGCTTATTATGCAAAATCACCCCATAAATTTTGCAAAATAGAAAGGGCAACGATAGGAGCTGTTTCCGTTCTCAATATTCTTTGCCCAAAATTCACAGGAATAAAAGCATGATTTAAAGCCAAGGCCATTTCTTTTTCTGAGAAGCCGCCTTCTGGTCCCACCATAAACACAATCGAATTAGATGGCTTATTTAAGTGATTTATGTTTTGTGCTTTTGATGGTGTGAGGATTAATTTTAAGTTATCTGTTTTGAGGGTTTTTTCACTCAGCCATTGAGTTAAATGGAGCGGGGTTAATATATTTGGGATGGCGCTTCGTCCAGTCTGTTCGCATGCTGAGATAGCGACAGTTTTCCAGTGGTCAAGTTTTTTATCCACTCTTTCCCGATCTAATTTAATGATGGATCGTTCCGTAAATAGAGGTTGAATAGTATGAACGCCGAGCTCAACAGCTTTTTGAATAATCCAGTCCATTTTATCTCCTGCCGCGAGACCTTGGACTAACGTTATTTTTAGAGAAGATTCATGATTGACTTCATATTTATCGATAATTTCAACGGATGTTTTATGTTTCGATACCTCAATCACTTTTGCTACATAATCAAAACCATCGCCATTAAAAAGAGCGAATTGATCACCCATTTTTAATCTTAAAACTTTTGTAGCGTGAATATGCGTTTGTGCGCTTAATTCAACGACATGTTTGAGTTCTAGGTTTTCAGAGTGGTAAAATCGATTTTCTTCCATAGTCAATTCTATCTATTAGGTAAGCTATATTAAGGCATAAAACATGGTTAGTTTAAATACTCCGCTTTGTGATTTTGGTTGGAAAGCCATTGATTTTAATTTACAAGGCGTTGATGACACATTTTGGACTCTAGAAAAATCAAAAGGCGAGAATGGTTTACTTGTGATGTTTATATGCAATCACTGCCCATATGTGAAAGCGATATTACCAAGACTTATCCATGATGTTCGAGCTCTAAAAGATTTAGGTATCGAAGCAGTCGCTATTCAGAGTAATGATCCTTTAAATTTTCCTGAAGATTCGTTTGAAAATATGAAGCGTATTGCACATCAATCTCATTTTTCTTTTCCTTATGTATTTGACGAAACTCAAGAAGTCGCAAGAGCTTATGAAGCTATTTGTACACCTGATTTTTTTGGCTTTAATCGCAGCCTAGAGTTGCAATATCGTGGTCGTTTTGACGCAACAGGTCGTGGAGATCCGCCGCCCGATAATACGCGTGATTTATATGAAGCTATGAAGCTTATTGCTAAAACACAAACAGGCCCTATCGAACAAAAATCAAGTATTGGCTGCTCCATTAAATGGCGAGAATGAAAAGCATTTAGTTGAAATAATCAAGAGGCAAAAAGACCCTATTCGCCTTGCTGAAAAGGGGTATTTAAGCAATAATTTAGGTAAAAATAACATCAATTTTTTAACTTTACTTTTAGTACGCAAATATTTAGAAAATATTTGTCATGCTGTCAATTTCGGGAGGCAATAATGGCAACACGTCAAGATTTAGCTAACGCGATTCGCGCGTTATCAATGGATGCAGTTCAAAAAGCAAACTCAGGACACCCAGGTGCACCCATGGGTATGGCTGAAATTGCTGAAGTTTTATGGAATCATCATTTACAACATAACCCTTCTAATCCTAATTGGGCTAATCGTGATCGTTTCATTCTTTCGAATGGCCATGGATCGATGTTGATTTATTCATTGCTTCATCTCACAGGTTACAACTTGCCGATGGACGAAATTAAAACGTTCCGTCAACTTCATTCTAAATGTGCAGGCCACCCCGAATATGGCTATGCACCAGGCGTTGAAACAACAACAGGCCCTTTGGGTCAAGGTATCAGTAATGCAGTAGGTTTTGCGATGGCAGAAAAATTACTTGCTAATCAATTCAACAAACCTAATCATAAAATTGTCGATCACCACACTTACGTATTTTTAGGTGACGGTTGTATGATGGAAGGGGTGTCTCATGAGGCTTGTGCTCTAGCAGGTACATGGGGTCTCGGTAATTTAATTGCTTTCTGGGACGATAACGGCATTTCTATTGATGGTCATATCGAAGGTTGGTATACAGATGATACAGCTAAACGTTTTGAATCTTACGGCTGGCATGTAATTCCAAATGTGGATGGCCATGATTTTGAGGCGGTCAACAAAGCAGTTGAGGCGGCAAAAAAAATCACAGACAAGCCATCATTGATTTGTTGTAAAACTATTATCGGCAAAGGCTCACCTAACAAATCTGGATCGCATGATTGTCATGGATCAGCTTTAGGTGATGCTGAAGTTGCTGCTACAAGAGAAGCAATTGGTTGGAAGCACGATCCATTTGTGATTCCTGAAGACGTATATGCAGGATGGAGCGCTAAAGATAGAGGCGCTAAAGCCGAAGCAGCATGGAACGATAAGTTCGCGGCTTATGAAAAAGAATTCCCAGATCTAGCTGCTGAATTTAAACGTCGTATGAAAGGTGATCTTCCAA
>RFPQ01000001.1 GCA_009926035.1 Betaproteobacteria bacterium | reverse complement strand
GTTGCAGTTGTGAGTACTGCAAAATACTTTATTCCGAAATTTTTAGGTTCATTTTGTAGCAAATATCCTGAGGTAGATATTTCACTAGAAATATTAAATCGCGACGGCGTCATTAAGCGTCTAGAGGATAATAGTGACGATTTATATGTTATGTCAAAGCCCCCAATTCATATTGACCTTGAAGATCATATTCTCATGCCCAATCCACTTTGTATGATTGCATATAAAAACCATCCATTGGCTGATAAAAAAAATCTTCGATTGCAAGATTTGAAAAAAGAAAGATTCATTCTAAGAGAATTAGGATCGGGGACGCGAATGAGTGTTGATATGCATTTTAAACAGAAAAATTTTACCCCTAGTCTTTTGTTAGAGCTCGGAAATAACGAAGCTATTAAAAAAGCAGTAGCAAGTCATTTAGGCGTAGCGGTCATTTCTATTCATGCTCTCGATCAATTTGATTTTGAAAATGAAATTTCAGTGCTCAACCTTCAGGACTTTCCAATTAATTCGCAATGGCATCTTGTCTATCTAAGAGGGAAACAGTTATCACCTATTGCAAAAGCTTTTTATAACCATGTACTGAATTCTCATTGATATGAAGTTATTTGTCATATGGCCATGTTAAGATTTTAAGTATATGTTGCATTTCTCAACCCAATTTTTCAAAAATTTTTTATACTTGAATTTTTATCGCATTTTTCTGATCGTTTCTTTATTAAGCATGCATATCCCGGCATATGCAGTTGAGTCGATTTGGTATTCAGATAAAGATTTAAAGGAAGAGAGTATTTCGCGAATACCCCAGGGTTATCTCGATGCATCCACTTTGGATCCTTGTGGTACGAGAACTTACGACAAGCCTTTATCTTTAGTTGATGTGACTGAAGCAGCGCTTTGTCATAACCCACAAACAAGAGAGGTATACGCAAATGCTAAGGTGCAAGCAGCGCAAGTAGGCGTTGCACGTTCACTTTTCTTTCCTTCAGTGACCGATACATTATCTGCCACTGAAAATAAAAATCGAACAACAAACTATTCGAATACAACAAATCGAATTGTGGCATCTTATCTCTTGTATGATTTCGGAAGTCGCGATGCTACTTTAGAAAATGCGAATGAACTTTTGAGAGCTGCAAGTGCGACTCAAAATGCAACGGTTCAAACTGTCTTATTGGCTGCGGTGAATGCCTTCTATCAAGTTCATGCGACTCGAGCTATTCTCAATGCTTCTATTGATACTGAACGTCTTTTTCAGGAAAGTTTTAAATCAGCAGAAGCCAAATATCTTGCAGGGGTTGCAACACCCGCTGATAAACTTCAAGCACAAACTTCATTTGCGAATGCCACTTTAACTAAACTTAAAAATGAAGGCGCACTTAAAATCGCTTATGGCAACCTAGCAAATATTATGGGTGTTCCGGCTAATATGAATTTTCAAATGACGGATAGTAATTTAGATGTGATTCCAGAATTAGTGGATCAAGATATTGAAGCATTAATTGAACAAGCAAGACTGCAAAGACCTGATTTAATTGCAAGTGAAGCTCAACTTAAAGCTTCCATAGCCAAAATTGAAGCTGTTAAAGCTGATGCTAAACCTAAAGTGAGAATTGATGCTTCTAATCAGTATGATGAAAATTTACTAGGAGTCACCTCGCAAAATAGTTCTCAAATCGGTATATTTCTTAGCATACCTCTATTCGAAGGCTATAAACCAACTTATCTAATTCGTTCTGCTGAAGCAACGGCAGAGCTCAATGCCTCAAAAAGAGATCAGTTAAAACTTCAGGTATCCCTTGATGTGTGGACAGCTTATCAAAATCTAAAAACAGCAAATGAATCGATCACTGCATCAAATATTTTGGTGTCAAGCGCTGAAGAATCCTCTCGTGTTGCATTGGGGCGCTATAAAGAGGGCGTTGGTAATATTATTGACACATTGAATGCGCAAAATGCACTCGCGAATGCGAAACAACAAAAAATACAATCGGTTTTAAATTGGAATATTGCAAGAACAACGCTTGCTCAATCAATAGGTGTCCTTGATAATGCAATGATTCAGAAATTGCCTGAGGCAAAAAGACAATAAAAGTATGAAAAAATTAGCCACTCATTTAATCAATATCGCTTTAATTTTAGCAGTGATATTTGGTGCATATTATGTGTATCAACTCTCAAATAAAAAGAAACCTGAAGACTTATATCGACTTCAACCCGTGACCATAGGTGATATTGAGCAAAACGTCACAGCCAACGGTACGATTAATCCTGTGAGTCTTGTGAATGTGGGTACCCAGGTATCAGGCCGCGTAAAAAAAATCTATGCAGACTACAATGATCAAGTAAAAAAAGGCCAGGTGCTTTTAGAGTTGGAAGATGAATTATTCAAAGCACAAATTGCGGCCTCACTTGGAAATGTAAAAAATAATGAAGCCACATTGGAATTGGCGAAAGCAAATGAAGCTAGAATGCGAAGTTTATTTGAAAAAGAATATGTTTCCAAACAAGAGCTCGATCAATCGATACAAGCGTTAAAGTCAGCTGAAGCACAATTGAGCACCACGAGAGCTCAATTGAAACGCGATCAAACTAATTATAGCTACTCTATTATTAAATCTCCTGTTTCAGGTGTAGTTGTTGACCGCGTCGTCGATGTGGGTCAAACAGTTGCTGCAAGTCTACAAACACCCACGTTATTTAAGATTGCTCAGGATTTATCCAGGATGCAAATCGATACGAGTTTTGCAGAAGCGGATATTGGCCGTATTCAAGTCGGTCAAGTAGCCAAATTTAATGTGGATGCATTCCCTAATTCAAACTTTGAAGGTATTGTAAAACAAATTCGTTTGAATCCGACCAATACAGCGAATGTCGTGACATACAACATTGTAGTTTCAGTGGATAATCCTGATCAAAAACTTTTACCCGGTATGACAGCTTATGTGAATATCAATTTTGCAAAACATGAAAATGTTTTGTTGGTTCCAAACGCAGCGCTTCGCTATAAGCCTAAAAATGAAGAGATGAAGTTAGCAGCGAAAAAAGATAAAAAATCTGATGACAATAAATCGAAAACTAAAGGCGATGATTTAGGTTCGGGAAAAATATATGTATTGAGAAATAATAAGCCTGAAATGATTCGTGTTAAAACAAGTATTACAAATGGCAAATTTACTGAAATTATTACTTCAGATATTAAGCCTAATGAGTTTGTGATCACTGCTGATATGAGTAATGATCAAAAATCAGGCTCTAATTCACAAGGCCCTCAACGACCACCACGAGTGTTTTAGCGCATGGCTAAACATGTCATTGAAATCGCAGGACTTTACAAAGACTACGATACGCCAGCAGGCGTATTTCCTGTTCTCAAAGATGTGAATCTTACGATTGATGATGGCGAATATGTTGCCATCATGGGCCCTTCAGGCTCAGGTAAATCGACTTTCATGAACATCTTAGGTTGCCTAGATCGGCCTACCAAAGGGGAATACATGCTCGATGGACATTCTGTTAAATCTTTAAGTAGTAATGAGCTAGCAAAACTTCGTAACAAAACCATTGGGTTTGTTTTTCAAGGGTTTAATTTACTTGCGAGATCAACATTAGTTGAAAATGTATCATTGCCATTAGTTTATGCTGAAGATCAAAAAGAATTAAGAACAAAGATAGCTAAAAATATTTTAGAAAGAATGGGGCTAGGCAATTATTTTGATTCAAAGCCAAATCAAATTTCAGGAGGACAGCAGCAGCGAGTCGCTATTGCAAGAGCTCTTGTTAATCAACCACGCATTATTTTGGCTGATGAACCTACAGGTAATTTAGACAGTAAAACGAGCGATGAAATTATGAAAATATTTGATGAGCTTAATCAAATTGGAAACACAATTATTATTGTTACTCATGAAAACGATATTGCAGATCATGCAGGTCGACAAGTACGTTTTTTAGACGGAAAAATTGTCGAAGATCGCCACAATAAAAAACAAAAGGAGAAAGCTTAAATGTTTTTCTCAATGTTAAGTGAAGCCTGGCATGCAATGAGTGCGAATCGTCTTCGCACGTTTTTGACGATGTTGGGTATGGTTATTGGTGTGGGTGCCGTGGTACTTATGATGGCAATCGGCGAAGGTGCTCAGCAATCGATTAAGAGATCCATCGATTCTATGGGAAGTAATTTATTTGTTATATTATCTGGCTCCTCAAGTTCATCTGGTTCCCGAAGTGCTTCAGGGAGTTCCTCAACGCTTAACATGAATGATGCAACTGCCATTGGAGATTTAGAGGATATTAATGCGTTTGCACCTATTAGTGTGGGCAACGCACAAATTATTTATGCGGGAAATAATTCAAACTCAGCAATTGTGGGTACTACCCCTTCTTATTTTTCTATTCGAAGATGGGATGTAGAGTCTGGTGAATTATTTTCTGATTCAGATATTCGCTCTGCGAATCGAGTTGCACTCGTTGGGAAGACAGTGGTTGAAAATTTATTTGGTGACGAGATTGATCCTATCGGAAAAACGATTCGTATTAAGAAAAGCCCTTTTCTTGTTGTCGGAGTATTAGAAGGTAAAGGCCAAAGTTTTGATGGGCGCGATCAGGATGACACCGTTATTGTGCCGATCACGACCGCGCAGAGAAAATTATTTGGTAATCAAATTCCAGGTAGTGTTCGCATGATCATGGCACAGGCGAAATCGGAAAAATATATGGGCGTTGCTGAAGAAGCCATTAATGACCTTGTGCGTCAGCGACACAATATCCGAGAAAATGCAGAGAGTGATTTTTCTATAAGAAATTTAACCGCGATGGCAAAGACTGCAAGTGAAACTGCAAAAACAATGTCAATGCTATTAGGTGCTATTGCATCTATCTCTCTTTTGGTAGGTGGCATCGGCATTATGAATATCATGTTGGTATCTGTGACGGAGCGTACCCGCGAAATTGGAATTCGTATGGCAATCGGTGCACGTGAAAAAGATATACTTCTTCAATTTCTCTTAGAAGCATGTGTGATTTCGATCGTAGGTTGCGTGATTGGGGTTGGTCTCGGATTGGGTGGGGCGATGCTTGTTAAAAAAATGATAGGTGCTGAAATCCTTATTTCAATGCAATCGATCGTATTAGCTTTTTCAGTTGCGGCAAGCGTGGGTGTCTTCTTTGGGTACTATCCTGCAAGTAAAGCTGCTAAGCTTCATCCAATAGAAGCTTTAAGATACCAATAAGAATTAATCTATTTAATAGATCAGTTCAAAATAACTGATTCCGAAATTGTATTCTTAAAAAAATAAAAGCTTCATTTAAAAAAAGTTATTTATTGTTTTTAAAAATCAAGCTTAGTAATCAAGCTTTATAAACAATCATAAAAAAACTTTATATAAATTATAAATACTAATTGCCGTAATTAAAAAACCAACAGCTATTAATAGTTTTTTTGTCGATAATTTGCTTGTAAGATAAGCAGCGAAGGGCGCACTAAACAAGCCACCAATTATAAGGCCGGCTACTAAAATCCAATGCCCAGCGCTTCCAAGAAGAATAAATGTTATGCCTGTAGCGAAAGATACAAAAAACTCTGCTGTATTTACTGAGCCAATTGTATGTCTTGGACTATTTCCTTGGCCAATAAGAGAAGATGTAACTATAGGCCCCCATCCCCCGCCACCTATCGCATCCAAAAAGCCACCTGTGAGAGCCAATTTTCTCACGTGTTTTATTTTTTTATTATTATGTTTAATCAATACAAATGCTTTTCGTAAAATAAATAATCCCATTAGCAATAAATAGACAGTGACATATGGCTTGATTAATTTACCATCTATCGATGTAAGGATATATGCTCCAAGAATTCCTCCAATAACTCCAGGAATCACTAATTTTTTAAATAAATCTTTATGCACATTTCCAAATTTAATGTGTGAAATTCCTGAAAATGCTGTAGTAAATATCTCAGCAACATGAACTGCACCAGAAGCTGCAGCAGGAGTTGCTCCTATACCAATTAAAAATGATGTTGATGTAATGCCATAAGCCATTCCTAGAGATCCATCAACTAATTGTGCAAGAAGCCCGACAAGTATTGCTTCATAAAATAGATCTGAAGTAATCACATCAGAAGTATATGAAGCTAGGCTTTTTTTAGCTTCTGGGGATAGATTTAATAGCCAAAAGACGATGCATAGGCCAATTAAAAGAAATACTTTTAAAAATATTTTACGATCTACTTTTAAAGTATTAGAGTCTTCATCTGCAGGGGGAAGACCAAATTTAAAATGATCTTTATTAAGTTTGCTGTTTGTATATTCTGACTTACGGTTAATACGCATGATAATCCTTTCAAAAATTTATCGAAAGGATATAGATGTGATTAATTGATTAGAAATACTATTTAATTATTTGCTTATATATAAAAAAATATAAGAGCCTATTTAAACATCATACGTTTTAGCGTGCCATCTTTGTTCACAAATGTATGTTTGAGGACAGCAAGGATATGAAGCACTAATAACGTAAGAAGAATAATGCCAATAATTCCATGCGCATTTTTAAAGATATCTCTCATAGCCTCATCTCCTAAGCCTTCAGCTAATGGAATACCAAACCATTTAATGCCATATTTACTATAGAGTGCCATAGCCACACCTGATGCAGGCAATAAAACCATTATGAGATATAAAGCATGATGTGTTGCATTTGCTAATTTTTTCTCCCAAGCCTTCATTGTTTTAAGGAGCGCAGGTGCAGGATGAGTAAGTCTCCAGAAAATTCTAAATGCTATGAGGCCTAATAAAGTAATACCAACTGATTTGTGTAAATTAAAGTAAAAGGAGCGCGGTGAGGTTTCTTCAGATAGCTGCCATGTGTAAATTCCTAAATCAAATAAATCAAAACTCATAGATTTAGGGGCTTCTTTTGGTAAATCACACATATACCAGCCTAATAAAAACATAAAAATAATACCGAAACCAATAAGCCAATGAAGAATTATCGCGGTCTTTGTATATTTGGTCGATGAAGTTGCCATAGTGAATTCCTTAAATTTAATAATGCCTTTTTTCTATTTTAGCGCACTATAAAATATTGGGTATCTCTAAAATTCATTTTAATGATAAATATGATCAATACTTCTATTTTTCTTAAACTAAATAAAAAAGCAGCCAAAGGCTGCTTTTTTAAATACTTAAAAGTCTTATTTACCTTTTTTTGTTTTGCTTGCACTATCAAGTCCGAATGTCGTCACAGGATTTTGCATTAAAACAAGAAGACCACCTGTAATTGCTAAATATTGTAAGGCTTGTTGAAGCGGGATTAGATATACAGGAGAAGGTAGTATTGAAGCTGTGTAAAAATAAGATAGCGAATTAATTAGCGTATAAATAGTTAATATAAGCGCAGTCAATCTTGTTTTAAATCCTACAAATAGTGCTAGACCACCTAAGAGTTGCACAATAACAGAAATCGGTGCAAAAATACCTGGAAGACCGTGGCTCATCAATCCATTTTGGTAAGCAATGTAACCATCCGGAGTATTCAAAATGCCATTAAGTGATATAAGAATAGATACAAGAAAAATTTGTGCAATAAATATACGTGCAATAGCGGGTAAAAATTTATTCATATAATCCTTAAAAATAAATATAAAGAAAACACATCATGCCTCTAACAGTATTAAGATGCAAGTATTTCACCTATGGAAAATAATCTGAGTTTAGAAATCGTAAAATGGATAGATTGCCATAAAATACTCACCTTGATTCGTGAAAAAGTTTTTATTGAGGAACAAAAAGTGACGCCTCAATTAGAGTGGGATGGTTTGGATGAAGAGGCAATTCATTTCTTAGTATTTAAAGATGAAAAGCCGATCGGATGTGCAAGAGCTTTTGTGATTGAAAATCACATGCAATTAGGACGAATGGCTGTATTAAAGGAATATCGTCGAGAAGGGATTGGGAGAGCTTTAATAGAAAAGGCCATAATGACAGCAAGACTTAATCAACTCTCAGCAATTTATATCAGTGCACAATGTCACGCGATTAATTTTTATAAAAAATTTGGATTTGAAGTCACGAGCGATATTTATTTGGATGCGGAGATTCCGCATCGAGATATGAAACTAGACTTTTGAAAGCATTTTTTTAATGATGGCAGGGATCGCCGCTCCTTCAATATTATTTAATGATAGCCAAGTGTGAGGCGTTTTTGAGCGCTGCAATTTTGCTTCAAGAACGCTATAGGTAATATCGAGTTTGAAATGTGTAAAAGTAGTTGAGGCTTTTAAATTTTTTTCTAACAAACTTGTTTCTAATCCAAAAGTTTTTTTAACCCATGCTTTAGGAGTGGTCGATGTATCTTCAAATTGAGGTAGTGACCAAAGTCCTCCCCATATGCCACCTTCAGGACGTTTAACAAGTAAAATCTCATCGTGATGTTTGATTATCACCATATGAGTACATTCTGTAGGTATCTTTTTTTTAGGACGAGGGACTGGCACAAGATGGACTTTATTCTTTTCAAATGCGAGGCAGGTTTTTTTTAAAGGACATAGCTCACATTGTGGTTTTTTATTGCATATGGTCGCCCCTAAATCCATAAGCGCTTGTGTATAAGTATCAATGTTTTTATTTGGAAGAAGTGATATCGCATAATCCCATAGTTTTTTTTCTATTTTAGGTAAGCCAGTCCACTCCGTAATTAAGAAATAACGACTTAAGACGCGCTTTACATTGCCATCAAGAATCGCTTTCTTTTGATTAAATGAGAATGCAGCAATAGCCCCTGCAGTTGAACGTCCAATCCCAGGTATCTTTATCATCATGTCAAACTCAGATGGAAAACGACCGTCCATCTCATCGATAATCATTTGTGCGCCTTCATGCAAAAAACGTGCACGTCGGTAATAACCTAAGCCACTCCATAACTGCATGACCTCTTCTTCATCAGCATGAGCTAATGCTTTGATCGTCGGAAATTTTTTCATGAAGCGATGGTAATAATCAATGACGGTTGCGACTTGTGTTTGTTGCAACATGATTTCAGAGACCCAAACCGAGTAGGGATCTTTAGATTGTTGCCAAGGTAAATGATGCCGACCTGACTTGGCATGCCAAGTAATTAGAAGGTCTGCAAATGACTTCATGAAACGAGTTGATGGAGCCAGTGGCTAAAATTATGGATGCCTTCTAACCCTAAAAGATAGAGACCTATAAAAAACGCAGCAAAATAAAGCATGGTAAAAAGAATCCAGAAGAATGCGATCAAAATAAATAATCCATCTTTATGGAGCTGACCCAATGCACAAAATACAATGGCAAGTCCCGGGAAGAAATTATTTAATGGGAGTATGCCAAAGGGAACAGCCATGAGGACACCTGAGAGAATAAGAATGAAGGCTTCAATCTGGATGCCTAGTGAACCACGAATTAATAAAGCCAAACGAGGTCTTGTAAACTTTTCAGTCCATTGAATAATTTTAATGGCAGCATTTGTAATGCGTCGCCAATTATCAGCGCTTAAAACAATCTCGTTTATTTTCTGAGGCAAATGCGGGGCGGTATACCCCCTTAAAATTTGCCAACCAAATGCGGCGAAAGTAACTCCTCCCAATACACTGATAGGGCCCACTGGGAAAGGCTGCATAAAAGGGAGCGCTAATAAAAAACTGATGAATGAAAATCCAAAATGATTGAGTGCTGACAAACCCTCTTCAATATTGACAGATTGACGTTCGGCTTTTTTAGCTATGCCATGAAGTTTCTCAATCAGTGCTCGATGGTTAGACATGATCATCCACTAAAATAAATAAAAACGAGGATGCCAAAAATGATGCGATACCAGGCAAAAGAAATAAAAGTATGCGTTGCTACAAAACGAATAAAAATTTTGATCACAACATAAGCACTTAGAAATGCAGTGACAAAACCAATCGCAAAAATAGGTAAATCTTGCATGGTTAAATCTTGAAAGTTTTTGAGTAAATCAAAGAGTGATGCTGCTGCAATAACAGGAATGGCTAAATAAAAAGAAAATTCAGTGGCTGTTTTGCGATTAAGCCCTGTGAGCATACCACCCATAATGGTTGCCGCTGCTCTAGAAACTCCAGGAATTAAAGATAAGCATTGTGCACAACCAATTTTAAAAGCTTGCATCATGCTGATATCGTTTGTAGCCTTTGTATTAATTCTCAAGGGACGTTTTTCAATCGTTATCATGACAACACCACCTAATATGAGTGCGAGTGATACATAAAGTGGTGAAAATAAATAAGCTTTAATTGCTTTGTGAAATAAAAGGCCTAAGATCGCTGCTGGTAAAAATGCAATGAAGAGACGCAAGACAAAGTTTTGTGAGGTTTTATCATGAAGTGCATTGCTTGCTACCTTGAAAAGTGTTTTGCGATATTCGACGACAATGGCCAAAATCGACCCTAACTGAATAAAGATCTCAAAAACATTCGCAGATGTTTGGTTAAATTTTAAAAGCTCAGCTGCAATAATTAAATGGCCCGTAGAGCTCACTGGTAAAAATTCGGTGGCTCCCTCGATAAGGCCTAAAATGAAACTCGAAAAATAAAGTGAGAGATCCATTTATGTTTTTTGGTAGATCTCAACACCCTTCTTAATGAACTCAATCGATTTTTCTTCCATACCTTTTTTCAAAGCCTCATCCTCTTTCATGCCTTTAGATGCTGCATAGTCTCTGACATCTTGTGTAATTTTCATAGAGCAGAAATGAGGGCCGCACATCGAACAGAAATGTGCTTGTTTAGCACCTTCTTGCGGAAGTGTTTCATCATGGAATTCTTTTGCTTTTTCAGGATCTAAACCTAAATTAAATTGATCTTCCCAGCGGAATTCAAAACGTGCTTTGGATAGTGCGTTGTCACGAATTTGTGCGCCTGGATGGCCTTTTGCAAGATCGGCAGCGTGCGCTGCAATCTTATAAGTAATGATACCTACTCTCACATCTTCTTTGTCAGGTAACCCTAGATGCTCTTTAGGTGTGACGTAACATAACATAGCACAACCATACCAACCAATCATTGCAGCACCAATACCTGATGTGATGTGATCATAACCTGGAGCAATATCTGTGGTGAGAGGCCCTAATGTATAAAAGGGAGCTTCGCCACAATGCTCAAGTTGAAGATCCATATTTTCTTTAATAAGATGCATTGGGACATGGCCTGGACCTTCGATCATACATTGCACATCATGCTTCCATGCAATTTGTGTGAGTTCACCCAATGTCTTGAGTTCTGCAAATTGTGCTTCATCATTCGCATCATAAATAGAGCCGGGTCTTAAGCCATCGCCTAAACTGAAACTGACATCATAAGCTTTCATGATTTCGCAAATTTCTTCGAAGTGCGTGTAGAGGAAAGATTCTTGATGATGCGCTAAACACCATTTCGCCATAATCGAGCCGCCGCGACTCACAATACCAGTCATACGTTTTGCGGTCATAGGAATATAACTTAATCTGACCCCTGCATGAATCGTAAAATAATCCACACCTTGTTCTGCTTGTTCAATGAGTGTGTCTTTAAAAATTTCCCAAGTGAGATCTTCCGCTTTACCATCCACTTTTTCGAGCGCTTGATAAATAGGGACCGTACCAATAGGGACTGGACTATTGCGAATAATCCATTCACGTGTTTCATGAATGTTTTTACCTGTGGACAAATCCATGACTGTATCTGCACCCCAACGTGTACCCCACACCATTTTTTCTACTTCTTCGCTAATGCTAGAACCTAATGCTGAGTTACCGATGTTGGCATTAATTTTGACTAAGAAATTTCGGCCAATAATCATCGGCTCTGTTTCAGGATGATTAATGTTGGCAGGAATGATGGCACGACCACGTGCCACTTCATCCCTTACGAATTCTGGTGTAATGAGTTTAGGAATCGCTGCATTAAAATCATGACCTGGATGTTGTGTTTGTAAAAATGCAGACATGCCTTCACGTCTTTGATTTTCTCGAATAGCAATGTATTCCATTTCAGGCGTCACAATACCTTGTTTCGCATAGTGCATTTGAGAAACATTTTTACCTGCCTTAGCACGACGCGGTTGTCTTAATAAATTAAAACGCATTTTAGTGAGTTCAGGATTTGTTTTACGCTCGTGCCCGTAAAGAGAAGTTGGGCCCTCTAAAAATTCGGTGTCATTTCTTTCGTCAATCCATTTGGATCTTAATGAAGGGAGTCCGTTACGAATATCAATTTGATAGTCAGGATCGGTATAAGGACCTGAGGTGTCATACACCATGACTGGTGGATTTTTTTCAGCACCAAATGATGAAGGTGTATCGGATAAAGAGATTTCCCTAAAAGGGACTTTTAAATCAGGACGCGAACCTGTGATGTAGACTTTCTTCGATTTTGCAAAAGGTTTGAGCGCTTCAGGATCGAGTGAAGCTGTTTCATTTAAAAATTGATCGATATTTTTTTGTAATTGTTTATCGGTCGCGTTCATGAGTTACTCCTTAAATTTTTCTCATACCGTAAGGAGTCTTTTTAGAGGACGCATTCCCTACGGCGGCACTACCCGCATCAGGTTCAAAGGGTTTTTCTCACCATCATCAAGATGGACCCCTAGCACTCCATAAAATTACGCGAAACCCCCATGAAATGCAAGTTAGATTTATATTTTATCTAGATCAAAACGATGAACTTTTCTTTGGTTATAATGTGAATAAAACTATGAATACCATCGAACAACATCGTTTCAATATGATTGAGCAGCAAATTCGCACCTGGGAAGTCTTGGACCCCGAAGTGCTTAATCTCCTTCATCAAGTGCCGCGAGAAAAATTTGTACCGAGTGCCTACCAGGGTGTCGCTTTTGCAGATACTGAAATTCCTTTGCACGACGATGTACGCATGCTGGCACCTAAATTAGAAGCAAGACTCATTCAATCTTTATCACTTCAAAAACAAGATCACGTCTTAGTCGTAGGTTCGGGGAGTGGTTACCTCACAGCACTTGCGGCAAGTTTAGTTAAAAATGTGGTATCAGTCGATATTGATCCTTATTTCACAAAACTCGCTAAACAAAACTGTCAAAAATTAAAAATTAACAATATTACATTTGTGACAGGTGACGGCTCATTAGGCTGGAAAAAAAATCAACCTTATGACGCAATTCTTTTTGCAGGCTCTTTGCCTCAATTGCCTGAAAGTATTCGCAATCAATTAAACGTCAATGGAAGATTGTTAGCTATTTTAGGCGAAGCTCCTTCGATGCATGCTACGTTAATTACAAAAATAGACAACAAGGATTTTGAAGAAGAAATTTTATTTGAAACAGTAGTGCCACCTTTACATGTGAAACGTGAAAACACTTTTGTGTTTTAGTGATCATGATCAATGACCTACTTTTAAGTCAGCTCGTCATTATTGATATCCAAGATAAACTTGTCGATGTCATGCCCAAAAGTGAAATCAAAAAAGTCATTGATGCAACAACTACCCTTATTCAAGCCGCGAACATTTTAGAAGTGCCTTACCTTCATACTGAGCAATATCCTAAAGGATTAGGCTCAACAGTTAAAAAATTAAAATCATTACTATCCAATCCACCAATTGAAAAAAAAGCATTCTCATGTCTTGATGAACCTCAATTTAAAAGTCATTTAGTTAAATCAAGACCACAAGTTATTTTATGTGGATTAGAAACACATATTTGTATTTTACAAACTGCATTAGCTTTGAAGGAATCTGACAAGGAAGTGTTTGTGGTGGAAGATGCCACACTCTCAAGGTCGGGTCTTCACCATGAAAACGCGATTGCGCGATTAAGATCCGAAGGTGTTGTGATTACAAATACAGAATCAGTTATTTTTGAGTGGTTACGTGTAGCTGAAGGCGATCACTTTAAAACGATTAGTAAACTTATCAAATCCTAGATTTAATTTTATTTAAGATCTTTAATGTCGCACCTTGGTGTGAAATTACCATGTCGTTACAAGATTTTTTCATTTTTAATTGAGAAGATGATTTGAGCATGCGAGGTAATACTTTTTCTAATTCATCGAGTGTTTGAATTCTAATTCCTGCACCTAATCGAATTGCTTCATCAGATACATCATGAAAATTATAAGTGTGAGGACCTAAAATCACAGGTACTTTCATCGCCATCGATTCAATAAGATTCTGCCCACCATAAGGGAGTATCGTGCCACCCATCAGTGCGATATTAGCTAAACTGTAATAGCTATACATCTCACCCATGGAGTCACCTAAAATAAATTGATAAGGTTTAGCTATTATTTTTTTATCACTTCGTTTGATAAAAGGAACATGATATTTTTTTAATAACAATTCAACTTCTTGAAATCGTTGTGGATGACGCGGTACAAAAATCGTGACGAGATTTTTAATTTGAAGTTTTAATAAACTTTGTAAAATCACTTCTTCTTCATCTTGTCTTGAACTAGCAATCAAAAGTACTGATTGATTTTTTAAGTGTAAATGTTTTTTAAGCGTGACACTTTTTGATTTGGTATCACGAGGGGGTTTAACATCAAATTTTAAATTACCCATCACTTCAACATTAGCTGCACCAAGGGATTCAAAGCGCTTTGCGTCAATGATTGTTTGCGCTAATACACCTTTTAATTCTTGCAAAGAGGTTTTGATAAGAAGTGAAATCTTTTTATAAAGTTGAAATGATTTTTCAGATAAGCGTGCATTCACTAAATAAAGTGGAATCGATTTTTGGTGTGCTTGATGAATCAAATTAAACCAAAGTTCTGTTTCAAGTAAGAGGCCTAATTCAGGTTTGAATGTATTTAAAAATCTTTGAGTAGCATCAACCGTATCGAAAGGAAGGTAGATACGGTTGATACGAACATTTTTAATGTCGATTGATGTTGCACGCCCTGTCGGCGTGCCATGTGTTATGAGCAAATGATGATGCGGATATTTTTTTAAAAAAAGTTTGATGAATGGAATCGCAGCTTTGGTTTCACCTACAGAAACAGCATGAATCCAGAGTGTTTTTCGTTTCTCCCAGATTTTTCTTGTAGAAGCATCATAAAAACCATAACGCTCACTCCAATGTTTTAAGTAGTCAGGTTGCTTAAACCCTCGATAAATCAGCTTAATTACGGTGAAAGGGAGAAGAAAGTAGACTAAAAGACTATAGAAAAAGCGAATCATAAGGATATTTTCGCATAAACCATCTTGATGAACTTGTGTTTAATTTATTTTTCATGAAAGGTCTTGCTTAAGTTTTAAAAATTAATCTCGGAAAATAGGGGTTAACTTTTGCTCTAAATTTGTGCATATATTTCAATTGACGGACTACTAGACCATGGATAATATGTTCACAAAACCACTATACTTGTGGTTTTAGGCAAAATACCATCTTGCAGCCAATTTAGTAATAAAACATATAAAAAAGAATAATTCAGGGGAAATTCATGCTCAAAGCTGTTCGTCCAAAGTCCACATTAAGTGACCATCAAGACCACGAAATACCGATTCAAGATGTTTCACTCGATATTTGGGACAAAAAGTATCGTTTGAAGTCAAAACAAGGCGAGCACGTTGATAAAGATATCGATGATTCTTTTATCCGTGTCGCAAGAGCTTTGGCGGATGTTGAAATTCCAGCTAAAAGAGAAGAGTGGTATGAAAAATTCCTTTGGGCATTAAGACGCGGTGCTATTCCAGCGGGTCGTATTACTTCTAATGCAGGTGCCCTAGAACATAAACCTGCCACTTCTACAATTAACTGCACAGTATCAGGCATCGTTGAAGACAGTATGTCTGGCATTTTAGATAAAGTGCATGAAGCAGGCTTAACCTTAAAAGCAGGTTGCGGCATTGGTTATGAATTCTCGACCTTAAGACCAAAAGGTGCTTTTGTGGCAGGTGCAGGTGCTTACACAAGTGGCCCACTTTCATTTATGGATATCTACGACAAGATGTGTTTCACCGTATCATCTGCGGGCGGTCGTCGTGGCGCACAAATGGCGACTTTTGATATTGCCCATCCGGATGTCACTGACTTTATTAAAGCGAAACGTGAAAATGGTCGACTCCGTCAATTTAACCTTTCATGCCTAATCACCAAAGAATTTATGGAAGCGGTTAAAGCCGACAGTGATTGGAAAGTGGCATTCCCTGTCACTGAAAAAGAATCTATCGTCGATGGTTTAAATGTGAACGATGAAAGCCAAGTGGTTTGGAGAGAGTGGCCTGTGAAAGGTAAATATCTCACTAAAACTGAAGGTATTGATGCAGGTAAAGTCGCCTGCCGTGTTTACAAAACCATTAAAGCAAGACGTTTATGGGACATCATCATGTCATCGACTTATGATTTTGCTGAGCCTGGTTTTATTTTGATCGATCGCGTGAATGAAATGAATAATAACTGGTTCTGCGAAAACATTCGTGCAACCAATCCATGTGGCGAGCAACCACTTCCACCTTACGGTGCTTGTTTATTAGGTTCTGTCAACTTAACCAAATTTGTGAAGAAACCTTTCACTGACGAAGCGTTTTTCGATTGGGCTGAATATAAAGAAGTGATCGCGATCTTTACACGTATGTTAGATAACGTGGTCGAAATTAATGGTTTACCTTTAGAAGAGCAACGTAAAGAAATTATGCGTAAGCGTCGTCACGGCATGGGCTATTTAGGTTTAGGTTCATCACTCACGATGCTTAAGATGAAATACGGTGATGAAGACTCACTTAAATTCACTGAAGAAGTGAGTCGCATTTTGGCCGAGGTGGGTTGGGAAACAGGTATTGATTTAGCGGATGAAAAAGGTGCAGCACCGATTATGGAAGAAGAGTTCGTGGTGACTGCTGATATGTTAGCAAAACGTCCTGAGATGGCAGCCGACGGCATTAAAGTAGGTGCTAAAGTCAAAGGTAAAGTATTGCTTGGTAAATATAGTCGCTACATGCAGCAATTTCCTGAAGGCTTACGCAACAAGATTGCTAAAAAAGGTGTGCGTTTCACACACCATAGTTCAATTGCACCGACAGGCACAATTTCATTGTCACTCGCAAATAATGCAAGCAACGGTATTGAACCTTCTTTTGCACATCACTATAGCCGCAACGTGATTCGTGAAGGTAAGAAATCAAAAGAAAAAGTAGATGTGTATTCATACGAACTATTAGCGTATCGCGAATTAATTAATTCAAAAGCGATGCCATTTTCAGAAAACGAAGACGAAAAATTACCAGATTACTTTTTAGATTCTTCAACGATTCAAGCGAAAGCACACGTAGATATTCAAGCCGCTTCACAAAAGTGGATTGATAGTTCGATTTCTAAAACGATTAATGTGCCAACCGATTACGATTACGAAGACTTTAAAAATATTTATTTGTACGCATACGATAAAGGCCTTAAAGGTTGTACGACATTTAGATTTAACCCAGAGGCTTTCCAAGGCGTGTTGGTGACAGAAAAAGATTTAGAGAACACGACATATAAATTTACTTTAGATGATGGTTCTCAAGTTGAAGTGAAGGGTAACGAAGAAATTGAATATGATGGTGAGACCCATTCAGCAGCTAATCTTTATGACGCACTCAAAGAAGGTTATTACGGTAAGTTCTAATAGAAGACATTAAAGGAAAATAATGGCAATTAAAATTGAAAAAAAGATTGTAGGTTACAACGTTGTTTCTGAAGAAGATAAAGCGAATGCTTTAGCTCAAAAAGAAAATCAAAACGTCGTGCAATTAGGCGAGCCTTTAGGCCGCCCTGAAAAAATTACAGGCTCTACTTATAAAGTAAAAACGCCTGTGACTGAGCATGCACTCTATATCACGATCAATGACATCATCATGAATGAAGGCACACCTCAAGAGCATCGTCGCCCATTTGAAATTTTTATTAATTCAAAAAACATGGATCACTTCCAATGGATCGTGGGTTTGACACGCGTTATGTCTGCGGTATTCAGAAAAGGTGGTGATGTGACATTCTTAGTAGAAGAACTTCACAGCGTGTTTGATCCCAACGGTGGCTACTTTAAAAAAGGCGGCAAGTATGTGCCAAGTTTAGTGGCTGAAATCGGTGAAGTCGTTGAGCAACATTTAATTGATATCGGCATGCTTAAAAAAGCATTACCTGATGAACATCAAAAAAAATTGATGGAAGAAAAACGTGCTGAATACATGGAAAAACATGCTGAAGAAATGGATAGCACAGGATATCCAAAAGGCTCACAACTCTGTAGCAAATGCCAAACCAAAGCAGTCATCATGATGGACGGATGCTTGACATGCTTAAGTTGTGGCGATAGTAAATGTGGCTAAAAATTTATTTTTAAGGAACTAAGCCTCTTAGTTCCTTATCTATCCATGACATTCATTCAAGGCCCAATCAGTCATGTTTAGATCACTCACTTTTATTTTCATTTTATTTTCCCAGATTGTTTTTGCAACTCCTTCGGATGAGGTGACTTTTTTAGTTTCACCCTCAGTCGTGAAGGTTCATGTCATTGATGCAAAAGGTAATCATGGGGTCGGGTCCGGTATTGTGGTTGCTGATAGTCAGGTCGCGACCAATTGTCACGTCATAGCCAATGCACAGGGTGTTCAAATTGGTAAATTAGGTGAAGCATTTTCACCGACGAGCATGAAAGCAGACTGGCGACATGACTTATGTATTCTTCAATTTAAATTTTTAGATGTGAAACCTATTATTTTAGGAGACACAAAAAAACTCACGTATGAACAATCGGTCTTCTCTAAAAGTTTTGGCGGTAATGCTGTTAAACCTATTATTTCTTTTGGACAAATCAAAGCTTTATATACATTAGATAATGAAAATATTATTCAGTCGTCAGCAGGCTTTGCAATGGGTGCATCGGGCGGAGGACTTTTTGATGACGAGGGTCGCCTCATAGGACTCACTACTTTTAAAAGTCCTGGACGTTACGCCTATTACTACAGCATTCCTGTCGAGTGGATCAAACATTTATTAAGACATGGAAAAGATATTCAGCTGACTGCTCAAACTGAATTGCCATTTTGGGATGCGCCTTTTGAAAAACGACCTTATTTTATGCAAGCCTATGATGCAGCCCGCGAAGCTAAGTGGGATCGTTTAAAAGAAATCGCAGCACTGTGGCTTAAAAATGAGCCACAATCGACCGAGGCACTTTTTACTGATGCGATTGCACGTTTCGAATTAAAAGATTATGAATTAGCTAAAAAAGTATTAAGTGACGTCGTTAAAAAAAATCCGCGACATGCACAAGCGCAGCTTTATTTGTTAAAGTTAGCAAAAATGGATCATGATACAAATCAAGTTCAGGCTATTGAAACCTTATTAAGTCAATTAGACGAATCCTTATTGAAAGAAGCTCAATGAAACAAAGTTTTAAACCATTGCTATGGTTAAGTATGCCATTTTTTATTTCAAGCTGTGGCAGCATAAAAATTCCTGATGTCAGTATACCAATGCTCAATGGCGATTATCGTGAACTATCGACTGCCCCTAAAGATGCTTTTTTATATCAATGTGAAAAAAATAAAAAGTTTTATGTAAAGACCCTTGAGGGTGGCAAAGAGATCTGGCTTATTTTGCCGAATCGTGAATTTGGTTTAAAACAAGTTGAGGGTTTAAAAAATACTTATAACAATGAGATTACTACATTAGAAATTAATGACCCAGAAACTTATATTAAAGAGGGTGACGTTTTCACTTATCAAAAATGTAGTATACAAAAATTAAAATAGAGTCTTGCGCTTCATAAAAACGAAGCGTACATTAAAGTTTCAACCCATTTGATTTTTTAAGGGAGAGTCTTATGGATAATAAATATGGTTTAGGTAGCACCAAAGTATCTTCAGAAATTCATGACCGTCATCATAAAGATATGGCTTGTTTTAAATGCAAAGCCAAGCATCTGCAGTATTGTCCGACTATGGAAGATCATCAATGTATCGATTGTGGTGAATGGCAAAATGATGCGCCTTTAAATTACTCCACAGGTCGTAGTTCAGAATACTAAATTTCACTTTAAACTCGCTTCGATTCAAGTAAAATAAGGGTTCCCGTCTTATATTAACCCCTTATATACTAGGATGAAGCATGTTAATTCAGTCAGAATATGTTGATTTAAATACCCCCACAGGCATTATGCGCACTTATGTGCATAAGCCCGTGACACATAAAAAAACGCCAGCAATTCTTTTTTACTCAGAAATTTTTCAGCAAACAGGACCTATTGAGCGCGCAGCTAAAATTATTGCCGGTCACGGATTCACCGTTTTGGTGCCTGAAGTATTTCATGAGTTAAATCCGATCGGTACTGTATTAGCTTATGACGACGCAGGGCGTGATAAAGGTAATGCGGACAAGTCAGCAAAAGATGTCGAAAGTTATGATACAGATAATCAAGCAATGGTTGCATGGATCAAAAAGCAACCATGGTTTTCAGGTCACATCGGTGCGATGGGATTTTGTATCGGTGGGCACTTAGCTTTTAGAGCGGCACTGCAACCAGAAATCGAAGCCACAGCATGCTTCTATGCGACAGACTTACATACGAATGTGATTCCAAATAAACCTCATCAGCATTCGATGGATCGATTAAAAGACATCAAGGGTGAGCTTCTTATGATTTGGGGTAAGCAGGACAACCATATTCCAGATGTAGGTCGAAAAACTGTTCATGAAAAAATGCTTGATGCTAAATTAGCATTTACGTGGCATGAATTTAATGGTCAACACGCCTTTATGCGTGATGAAGGCGAGCGTTACGATCCTGAGTTAGCATTTTTAGGTTACGAATTAGCGTTAAAACTTTTCCAGCGCAAACTTGCTTAAACACAATCTGAGATTGATTCCAGCCAGCGTCTCCTGTGAAGCTTTTCATCTTGCGTTAATTCTTTAGGCTGCGTTTTTTCATTCGATGGCGTTAAATGCTCTGCCTTGTCTTTGTTCTTAGGCAAAGTATTCAATGAATCTGTATTATAATTTTGCATATAGCTTTTCCTTTTGGGATGATATTGAGTTCTATGGAATTGTGTTCCGTAAGAAATAGACTCTAAAACTTTTTAAAAATTCAATGTTTGATGAATAAAGCCACATCCATGAATCTAAAAATTAACGGTAATATAAAATCTTTTGATGACAGTTCTATGACAGTCGAGACTTTAGTCAAACAACTTAATCTCTTAGGCAAACGTATTGCGATCGAAAAAAACGGCATGATTATTTCAAAATCTGAATTTCAAAATATCACACTTCAAGACGGCGACCAATTAGAAATTGTAGGCGCGGTAGG